>NZ_JBICMC010000030.1:0-81012 GCF_043106005.1 Pseudomonas sp. GLN_2
CAGCAACAGCAACAGCAACAGCAACAGCAACAGCACAGTACAGTTTTGCCTTGTTATTTCCATTGACTGTACTGGCCGGTGACTCCGCATAATGACGCCTCGAATTCACCCGGAGGTGGCATGAGCAAGACAGTCCTGGTACTGGTGGAAACCGTCGACGATTACCTGCCCATGCTGGAGCAGGCCGGTTACCACCTGATCCGTGCCCCTTCGCCGCAACTGCGCGCCGATGCCATTCATCGCCACGCCGAAGAAATCGATGCGGTACTCACCCGTGGGCCGCTGGGGCTATCCGCCACCGAAATTGACGCATTACCCAGATTGCAGATCATCTGCGTGATCGGCGCCGGCTACGAGCAGGTCGACCTGGCCGCCGCCGCCGCACGCGGCATAACCGTCACCAATGGCGCCGGGGCCAATGCCGCAGCCGTCGCCGACCACACCCTGGCCCTGCTGCTGGCGCTGCTGCGCGACATTCCTCGTGCCGATGCCAGCACGCGGCGCGGTGAATGGAACCGGGTGATCAGCCCCTCCGTGAGTGGCAAACGCCTGGGCATTCTCGGCCTCGGCGCAGTGGGGCTGGCGATCGCCAAGCGGGCCCACTTGGGCTTCGACATGCCCGTCAGCTACCACAGCCGCACACCACGCCAGGATGTGCCCTATGCCTGGTACGACAGCCCTCGGCACTTGGCTGAAGCCGTCGACATCCTGGTGGTGACCACCCCCGGTGGCGCCAACACCCGGCATCTGGTCGATGCCCACGTCCTTCAGGCCCTGGGGGCTGAAGGCTATCTGGTGAACATCGCCCGTGCCAGCGTGGTCGACACGCAGGCCCTGATTGCCGTATTGCAGCGTGGCCAGCTGGCTGGCGCCGCGCTGGATGTCTTCGATGACGAGCCAGCAGTGCCCGATGCACTCAAGGCCTTGCCCAACACTGTGCTCACCCCCCACGTGGCTGGCCAATCGCCAGAAGCCGCGCGCGACACGGTGGCCTTGGTGCTGCGCAACCTGCAGGCGTTCTTTGCCGGTGAGCCAGTGTTGACCCCGGTACGCCCGTAGCCCTTTTCCAGATATCTGCCTGGCAGCGCCCAGGTAACAAGGAGTGTGTGCATGCAACTCGAAATCTTCCAGGTCGATGCCTTTTCCACTGAACCGTTCGGTGGCAACCCGGCCGCAGTGATCCCGCTGGAAAGCTGGCTGCCGGACGATGTGCTGCAGCGCATCGCTGAAGAAAACAACCTGTCAGAAACAGCCTACATCGTGCGCAAAGGCGAAACGTTCGACCTGCGTTGGTTCACCCCCACCGTGGAAGTCGACCTGTGCGGCCATGCTACCTTGGCCTCGGCTTACGTGCTGTTCGAGCAACTGGGTGAGCAGGCGCAAGTGCTTCGCTTCAATACCCGCAGTGGCGAGTTGCGCGTCAGCCGTGGCGCTGATGGCCTGCTGGCCATGGACTTCCCGGCCAAACAACCCGTAGCGGTGGACACGCCGGCGGGCCTGCTGCAGGCGCTGGGCTTGAGCCAGGCGAAGGCGGTGTACCGTAGCGACGATTATGTGGTGGTGATCGATGACGCCATGCTGCTCGAAACGTTGAAACCCGACTTTGTTGCGCTGTCGGCCTTCGACGTCCGTGGCATTGCCGTGACCGCGGCAGGGCGTGGCTTTGACTTCGTCACCCGCTGGTTCGGCCCGCGGGTTGGTGTGAATGAAGACCCGGTAACCGGCTCGGCGCACACTTCGCTGGCACCGGTATGGGCCCAGAGGCTGGGCAAGAACGTGCTGAGCTGCGAGCAGGGCGGGGCACGCAAAGGGCAGTTGCGGTGCGAAGTGCCGGGCAATGGCCGCGTAATCATCAGTGGGCGGGCGGCGTTGTACCTGCGTGGTACTGCGTACATCTAGCCGTGAGTGCGATGCCCTGTAGCAGGCAGCCAGCCCTTTTGGGCTGCGCTGTCTCGCAGAGTACAAAAGCAGCAAGCAAGCTGCTTTCGCGGCGGGCTTCTATAATTGCAGGCCCATCTTTGCATTCGAGGAGCCACCCATGGCCCTGGAAACACAAGGCACCTGCCTGTGCGGCGACACGCGGCTGACGGTCAACGTCGACAATACCCATATCAGCGCTTGTCATTGCAGCATGTGCCGCAAGTGGACCGGCGGCCCGCTGCTGGTGGTGCACTGCAGCAAGCCCCCGCTGATCGAAGGGCGTGCGCCCAGCGTCTATGATTCGTCCGACTGGGCCCAGCGTGCTTTCTGTGGCCGCTGTGGTACGCACCTGTACTACCGGCTCAAGGCCAACGACTCCCATGCCGTGCCGGTCGGCCTGCTCGATGGCGACCACGCCTGGGATTTCGACCTGCAGATCTTCGTCGAGCAGAAACCCGCGTGGTACTGCTTCGCCAATCAGACCAAAGAGCTATCCGGCCAAGAGGTGTTCGAGCAGAACAGCTGATTCAACGTCATGTTTGTCCGGACGCATTCCGTGGGTGAATGCCTCCGGACATTTCTGCGTGAACTTGCCAAACCGGTGCATTCCTGAGAAAAGGGCGGTTTTGTTTTTCAGCGTTTTGGAGTGTACCCGTGAGCCAAGAACTGCAGATCATCGACCTGGTCGAGGGTGACGGCAAAGCCGCCGTCAAAGGTGCCCTGATCACCACCCAGTACACCGGCTGGCTGGCCGATGGCAGCGAGTTCGACTCGTCCTGGTCGCGCGGTAAGCCGTTCCAGTGCGTGATCGGTACCGGCAGGGTAATCAAAGGCTGGGATCAAGGCCTGATGGGCATGCGCGTAGGTGGCAAGCGCAAGCTGCTGGTACCGGCGCACCTGGGGTATGGCGAACGCAGCGTAGGGGCGATCCCGCCGAATTCGGACCTGACCTTCGAGATTGAACTGCTGGAAGTGCTCACGCGGGATGATTGAGTGTTCGCGTTGCAACCCGAGGTTCTTGCACCTTACACAATTGCGCAACACCCAGCCCCTAACCTAGGCCTTGCCCAGGGAACGGCATCCACCTCCAGGGAGGAACCAAACGGGTTCAGGGCACTCTGACCCTCACTCGTGCCAAGGATGGCATTCACTACAAGGACGCCCTCTAACTGTTGGGCGATGTGGCGGGTAAACCCGATTTTCTCTGCCACACGAGCCTGCCTTGATGAAGTTGCCAACATTCTTCCACCGTCGCCGTCACTTGCTGCTGAGCCTGGTGCTCACTGCCATCGCCGCGCCGCTGGCGCTGGAGGCTGTCGAAAGCCGGGCGCAACCGGTGGATGGCACCCAGACCCTGGTGTTTCTGCGTCATGGCGAGAAACCGGGCGAGGGGCTCGGGCAGTTGAACTGCCAGGGCCTCAACCGTGCGCTGGACCTGGCCACTGTACTGCCCGAGCGCTTCGGCAAGGCCGACTATGTGTTTGCCGCCAACCCCACGCGGCATGTCGAGGAAGGCAGCAGGGATGAAAGCTACAGCTACATCCGCCCATTGATGACCATCACCCCCAGTGCCATCCGCCTCGGCTTGCCGGTGAATATCGACTACGGCGCCAACGACACCGCTGAACTGGCCGATGAGTTGCTAAGCAACAAATACCGCAATGCGACCGTCTATACCGCCTGGTCCCACGGCTACCTGCCGGAACTGATCAACACGGTGGCCGGCAAGGCCCTGGGGGAGGAGCAGGTGATCACCGAAGACTGGAGCGGCGAAGACTTCGACACCCTCTACGTACTGACCCTGACCTGGCACGATGGCAAGGCCAGCCTGCTGAGCCGCAATGTGCGTCAGGGCCTGAATGACGGTGCGCATAGCTGCCCGACCTGATCCGCTGGTACTGTTTGGCAAGGAAGCCGGAACAGGGATGAGCGATGAAGCAGCGGGTAACGGTGATCGGTGGCGGAGTGGTGGGCCTGGCGACGGCTTACGCGCTGGTTCGGGAAGGGCGGTCGGTTGATCTGATCGAGGCCCGCGACAGCCTGGCGTCGGCCACCAGCTTTGCCAATGGCGGGCAATTGTCTTATCGCTATGTGGCGCCGCTGGCTGATGCCGGGGTGCCGTGGCAGGCGCTGGGCTGGCTGTTGCAGGGCGAGTCGCCATTGCGCTTGCGCTTGCGCATGGACCCGGCCCAGTGGCGCTGGCTGCTGGCATTCACCCTGGCTTGCAGGCGTAGCGTCAATCGCCGTAATGCCGGGCAATTGCTTGAGCTGGCGCTGTACAGCCAAGCTGTTCTGGCGCAGTGGCGCGAACATCAGAACCTGGGGGATTTCGCCTGGCGGCGCAATGGCAAGCTGGTGGCTTTTCGCAGTGAACGGGCCTTTGCCCAAGGCCGGGAACAGTTGACGGACCCGGCCAGTCAGCAGGTGCTGGCGGCTGCCGAGCTGCGCGCGCTGGAGCCTGCCCTGGATGGCGCACCGTTTGTGGGTGGCGTGTTCACGGCGGGCGAAGAGGTTGGCGATTGCCACGTGTTTTGCTTGCGGCTGGGGGCGCTGTTGCACGCGTCGGGCCAGTGCCGTTTCCTGCTTGGCCGGCCGGTGACGCAATTGGTTCAGCGCCAGGGCCAGGTCGTGGCACTGCAACTGGGCGATCAGCAGCTGGACGTGGAGCAGTTGGTGCTGTGTGCCGGGCATCGCGGCCCTGGCTTGGCATTACCGGGGGTGCAGATACCGGTTTACCCGCTGAAGGGCTACAGCCTGACCGCACCGATCACTTCCGGGCACCTGCCCCCGGAGGTGAGCCTTACCGATTATGAGCGCAAAATCGTCTATGCACGCCTGGGGCAGCAGCTGCGGGTAGCGGCGATGGTGGACATTGTTGGCTTCGACGAGTCGGTGGACATGCGCCGTTTGCAGAGCATGCGGCGGCTGGCGCTGGAGACGCTGCCGAAGGCGGCGGATTATGGCCAGGCGGTGGAGTGGGCGGGGATGCGACCAGCGACACCTACCGGGGTGCCGATCATAGGTGGGACGGTGTACCGCAACCTGTGGCTGAACCTGGGGCATGGGGCGTTGGGGTTCACCTTGGCCTGTGGCAGTGCGCAGCGTTTGGCCAGGATGATGCGTTAAGCGGGCCGGCCTCTTCGCGGTTGAAGCCGCTCCTACAAGGACCCCACGGTATTCAGGCTTGTGCTGGTCCTGTAGGCGCGGCTTCAGCCGCGAAGAGGCCGGTAAAGGCGAAGGATGTCTAGCGGCCGAAGCGCATCGGCCAGCCCACCACTTTCTTCGCCCGTGGCGTCGCATAGGTGCGCACTTTGGACGTGCTCAACCCCATGCGCACCAGCGATTCGGCAATGGTCACCGCTGCACTCACACCATCCACCACCGGCACGCCGGTGCGTTGGCGAATCTGCTCGTCCAGCCCGGCCATGCCGCCACAACCCAGGCAAATCACCTCGGCCTTGTCGTCACGCACGGCGCGTTCGGCCTGCTCGACAATCGCCTCCACGGCCCGCAGCGGGTCGGCTTCCAGTTCCAGCACCGCCAGCCCGCTGGCTCGCACCGAGGCGCAGCGGTCATACAGGCCCGAGAGCTTCAGGCGGTCCTCGATCAATGGCACGGTGCGGTCAAGCGTGGTTACTACGGAATAGGCGTGGCCCAGGTACATTGCCGTGCTGGCGGCGGCGTCAGTAATGTCCACCACAGGCACGTTGAGCAGTTCCTGCAGGCCTTCGCGGCCATGTTCGCCATAACCGGCCTGGATCACGGCATCGTAAGGCCCTTCAAAGGCCAGGACCCGGTCCATCACCGCGATGGCCGCCAGGTAGCTTTCGAAGTTGCCCTCCACCGATTCGGCGCCGAACCAGGGTGTGAGGCCGACGATTTCGGTACCCGGTGCGGCCACCGCACGGGCCTGTTCGGCAATGGCGTGGGTGATGGCTTCGGTGGTGTTGACGTTGGCGATCAGAATGCGCATGGGCAGTCCTCCCTGACTAATGGCTGCTATGGTCGACGGCGATGCACTCGCCGCTGATGTCGTGGTATTGGCGGTTGCGTGGCGCGATCAATAGATAGAGGGCGGCGGCGATGCCGGCACCGATCAGCCAGGAGAACGGCGCGATACCCTGGAAGTTGGGCACCAGGGCCAGCACGATGGCCAGCAGAGCGGCCGGCACGAAGGCGGCCACGGCACGCAGGTTGATGCCCTTGCTGTAGTGATAGGCGCCGGCCGGGTGCTCGGTATACAGCTCCGGCACGTTGATGCAGCCTTTGCGCAGCAACCAGTAGTCGGACATGATCACGCCGTACAGCGGGCCGAGCAGGGCGCCCAGGCCCGACAGGAAGTACACGATCACCAGCGGGCTGTTGTACAGGTTCCAGGGCAGAATCAGCACCGCCAGGGTGGCACTGATCAGCCCGGCACGGCGGAAGTTCAGGTGGCGCGGTGCCAGGTTGCTGAGTACGAAGGCCGGGGCGACGAAGTTGGCCATGATGTTCACCGCCACGGTGACGATCAGGAAGGCCAGGCAGCCGAGCACCAGGAATGGCGTGCTGGGTATGGCGGCGACGATCTGCGTCGGGCTGTCGATGATCTGGCCGTTGATCTGGAATTGCGCGCCGCACAGCACCACGGTGATCACGGCGAATACCAGGATGTTTACCGGCAGGCCCCAGAAGTTGCCCACGCGGATGGTCTTGCGGCAAGGCGAGGAGCGGGCGAAGTCACAGAAGTTCAGCACCAGGGTGCCGTAGATCGCCAGCCACAGTGCGCCGCCGGCAAAGATGTTGCGCCACATCTCGTAGCCGGTCAGCGGGGTAGCCACCGACCAGGCAATGCGCGCGTCGGCCTTGAAGTACATGAACACCGCCAGGGCGGCGACGGTCAGCAGGATCACAGGCCCGGCAAAGGCCTCGTAACGGCGCACCATCTCCATGCCGTAGGCCAGGATCACCAGCTGCACCAGCCAGATCGACACGAAACACACCCAGCCCAGGCTCGACAGGCCGAGGATGCTGTCGTGGTCGTAGGCTGCCAGTTGCGGCCACACGGCGGTGAGCAGCACCCGCAGCACCACCGATGCCAGGTAGGTCTGGATGCCGAACCAGGCGATGGCGATGACGGCACGGATCAGCGCCGGGATCTGCGCGCCGTGGATGCCGAAGGCAATGCGGCTGATGACCGGGAACGGTACCCCGGTTTTCTGCCCCATGTAACCCGACAGGTTCATGAAGAAGTACACCAGTGCCGCGCCGATGGCCAGCGACAGCAGAATTTGCCAGCCACCCAGGCCGAGGGCGAACAAGCCCATGGCGAACGAATAGTTGGCGATATTGTGCACATCGTTGGTCCACAGCGCGAAGATGCTGTAGCCGCCCCAGCGACGGCCTTCCATACGCGTTGGCGCCAGGTCGCGGTTATGCAGGCGCGGGCTGAGAACAAGGTCCGGCTGGTGGCCGGCAAGCGTGGACGCGGGGTGTGTGCTGGCGACGGATTGTTCAGGGGCAAGGTCGAGGCTGCTACTCATTCCGGCGGGCTCCTGATGCACATGGACTGCGATGAGCGGGCATGCGCACGGGCTCGCCATCTCGTCGGTGCAGCGTTGGCATCACAGGGTTGTGGGCGCGGCGGCCGACATTGGGTCGGCGTCGCGGATTCTTGTGTATCTATGTTTTGTTTAAGTTGTATACAAAACACGAACACACAAAAGCGAGTTCCATGCCAAGGGAAGAGCAGGTTTCATCAGGCGATCATTTCGAACTTATCTTGTTAAAAGGTAAGTTAATGAAATACAGAGCATATAAGTTGACCAAATGAACAAGTTATATTTTTTGAAAGATTGATTAGTTGATCATTTGGTCAAAATAACGGGTGGAAAGTGTGTAACGAATTGGGGCGCTACTGAAGAAAGTGCACACAAAAATGGCACCTATGGTTACGTTTTTGTGTACAAAAAATAGTCAACTTTTCCTGTGCTGGCCTCTTCGCGGGCACGCCTGCGAGGAGGCCAGTACAGGGGCCAATCAATCCATTGGCGGCAACCGCCGCTTGACCGGGGTCTTCTTGATGATCGCGGTATTGGTCTCAGCCAGCACATTCATGAGGTCGAGCAGCGTGTCCAGCTGCTCCATCGAGCGCACATGCAGTCGGGCGACGAAGCAGTCTTCGCCAATGACCTTGTCGCATTCGGTGAACTCAGGGATGGCAATGATCTGGCGCTCCACCTCCTGCAGCTTCCCCGGTAGCGGACGGATGCGCACGATCGCCTGCAACTGGTAGCCAAAGGCGCGCGGGTCGACCTCCACGGTGTAGCCGCGCAGCACGCCACGCTCTTCCAGCCGTCGCAGGCGCTCGCTGACGCTGGGTGCGGACAGCCCGCTGACCTGCGCCAGCGCCTTGAGCGAGCGGCGCGAGTCCTCCATCAGTGCGTTGATCAATAATTGGTCGATGGCATCGGTCATACCCACCTCATTAGGTAATTCGTGTTATTTACCTTGATAGTAAAGGTAGGTCGGCGAAAATGCCTTGGTTATCCGCTGGATGGCCAGCCTGCAGCCTTTGCATACTGTTGCCATTATCAAAGGGAGGTTTGAGATGGACAGTTCATTGCGCCGTGGCTCGCTGGAAATGGTCGCCGCCATGCTGATTTCCGGGACCATTGGCTGGTTCGTGCTGGTGTCCGGCCAGCCGGTGCTGGATGTGGTGTTCTGGCGCTGCGTGTTCGGTGCCGTGACCTTGCTGGCGATTTGCGCCGCGTTTGGCTTTCTGCGACCGGGCGTGATCAGCCGCACGGCATTTTTGCTGGCGATTGCCAGCGGGGTGGCCATTGTCGGCAACTGGCTGCTGTTGTTCGCGTCGTACGCACGGGCGTCGATTGCCATCGGCACGGCGGTTTACAACGTGCAGCCATTCATGCTGGTGGGGCTGGCGGCGCTGTTTCTGGGCGAAAAGATCACCTTGGCCAAGGTGACCTGGCTGAGTGTGGCGTTCCTCGGCATGCTGGCCATCGTCAGTGCCCATGGCGCTGGGCAAAGTAATGGCGAGGACTATCTGCTGGGGATTGCCCTGGCGCTGGGGGCGGCGTTTCTGTATGCAATCGCGGCCTTGATCATCAAGCGCCTGAGTGGCACGCCCCCGCACCTGATTGCGTTGATTCAGGTAACCACGGGTGTGTTGCTGCTGGCGCCATGGGTCACGCTTGGCGGGTTGCCGGTTGAAGTGCCCGCGTTGGCCAGCTTGTTGACACTGGGCATGGTGCACACCGGCCTGATGTATGTGCTGTTGTACAGCGCCATCCAGCGTTTGCCCACGGCCTTGACCGGTGCGCTGTCGTTCATTTACCCGATTGCGGCAATTCTGGTGGACTGGGTGGCGTTCGGGCACCGCCTGGCGCCGCTGCAGTGGCTGGGGGTGGGGTTGATCCTGCTGGCGGCGGCGGGGATGCAGCAGGGGTGGTGGTTCCGCTCGGCGCGGCATCCTGTAGGCGCGAGTTTACCCGCGAAGAGGCCCGCAAGGTAGAATGCCGCTTTTTGCCAGCCTGCGATCCGCCATGACCTCGCCCATCGACACCCTTGAGCAACACCTGCTTGCCGCCCTCGACCCTGTCCCACAGGAAACCCGCCGCCTGTTTCACGGCCGCGGCCGCTGCTGGCAGGGCCTGGAGCAGGTGACCGTCGACTGGCTGCAGAGCGTGCTGTCGGTCGCCTTGTTCCGTGAGCCGCCCGAAGGCCAGCTCGCCGAACTGGAAGCCATGCTGCGCAGCTTGGCCGAGCGCCCGCAGTGGACGGGTCAGGCAGTCATCATCCAGCACCGCTACCTGCCCGACAGCCCGGGCCAGTGGCTGCTGGGCGAGCCGTGCCAGCAACGCGAAGTGATCGAGGACGGCCTGACCTACCTGCTGGACTTGGGCGTGCGGCAAAACAATGGCCTGTTCCTCGACATGCGCTATGGCCGCCGTTGGGTGCGCGAGCAGGCGGCGGGCAAGCGCGTGCTGAACCTGTTCGCTTATACCTGCGGCTTTTCCGTGGCAGCGATTGCCGGTGGCGCTGAGCAGGTGGTGAACCTGGACATGGCCAAGTCGGCCCTGTCGCGGGGCCGGGACAACCATCGCCTCAATGGCCACGATGCATCACGGGTGGCGTACCTGGGGCATGAACTGTTCAAGTCGTGGGGCAAGGTGCGCAAGTACGGGCCTTATGACCTGATCATCATCGACCCGCCGACCTTCCAGCGTGGCAGCTTTGTACTGACCCAGGATTACGCAAAGATCCTGCGGCGTTTGCCTGAGTTGTTGAGCGAAGGCGGGACGGTGCTGGCGTGTGTCAACGATCCGGGCATCGGGCCGGAATTCCTGATCGAGGGGATGGCGGAGCAGGCGCCTTCGTTGGCTTATGTCGAACGCCTGGAAAACCCGCCGGAGTTTCCGGACGTTGACCCGGCGGGGGGGCTGAAGGCCTTGGTGTTCCGCCGGGGTTGATGTTGCTTGTGCGTTACTGACCGGTATAGATCTGGTCAAACACCCCACCGTCATTGAAGTGGGTCTTCTGCACGGTACGCCAGTCACCGAAGGTTTTCTCCACCGACAGGAAGTCCACTTTCGGGAAGCGGTCGGTGTACTTGGCCAGTACCGTCGCATCACGCGGGCGTAGGTAGTTGTTGGCGGCGATCTCCTGGGCTGCTGGGGACCACAGGTACTTCAGGTATTCCTCGGCCACGGCCTGGGTGCCTTTCTTGGCCACCACCTTGTCGACCACCGTCACCGGTGGCTCGGCTTCGGCCGATACGCTTGGGTAGACCACTTCGAACTGGTCGCGGCCGAACTCGCGGGCGATCATCTCGGCTTCGTTCTCGAAGGTGACCAGCACGTCACCGATCTGGTTGGTCATGAACGTGGTGGTGGCGGCACGGCCACCGGTGTCCAGCACGGGTGCCTGCTTGAACAGCTTGCCGACGAAGTCGCGGGCTTTGCTTTCATCGCCGCCTTGCTTGAGTACGTAGCCCCAGGCCGACAGGTAGGTATAGCGGCCATTACCCGAGGTTTTCGGGTTGGGCACGATCACCTGGACACCGTCCTTGAGCAGGTCGGGCCAGTCTTTGAGGGCTTTCGGGTTGCCCTTGCGCACGATGAACACAGTGGCCGAGGTGAACGGCGCGCTGTTGTTCGGCAGGCGGGTTACCCAGTTGTCGGGCACCAGCTTGCCATTGTCGGCCAGGGCGTTGATGTCGGTGGCCATGTTCATGGTGATGACATCGGCCGGCAGGCCATCGATCACTGCACGGGCCTGCTTGCTCGAGCCGCCGAAGGACATCTGCACGTTGACCTTCTCGTTGTGCTCGGCTTCCCAGTGCTTCTGGAAGGCCGGGTTGTAGTCCTTGTAGAAGTCGCGCATCACGTCGTAGGAAACGTTGAGCAGGGTGGGGGCGGCCTGGGCGAGGTTGCCCAGGGCCAGGCCTGCGGCGAGCAGCGAGGCGGTGAAGAGTTTTTTCACGTTGCTTCCTTGTTCTTGAAGGGTGTTGGGGCAGATTGCCAGCGACTATAACGGGTGGGTTTATACGGGTTAAAGAACAAAAAATGCTTTGGTTATGCTTCTGCCTGTGCCGGCCTCTTCGCGGGTAAACCCGCTCCTACGGGGACCGCGCATGGTCCGGGCCTGTTGTAGGAGCGAGTTCACCCGCGAAGAGGCCGGCGCAGGCGCTGTCACGCTTTGGGAAACAACCCATTCCCACAGCGAGAACAGAACGCTGCCCCATGCTCGTGGGTCTTCTTGTGGCAGGTCGGGCAATCATGCTGCAGTTGCTCCCCACGCATGGCATTGGCCAGCTCGGCGGTAAAGATGCCGGTCGGCACGGCAATGATCGAGTAACCGGTAATCATCACCAGCGACGACAGCACCTGCCCAAGCGGGGTCTTGGGCACGATGTCGCCAAAGCCCACGGTGGTCAGGGTAACGATGGCCCAGTAGATGCCTTTGGGGATGCTGGTAAAGCCATGCTCAGGCCCTTCGATCACGTACATCAGCGTGCCGAACACCGTTACCAGGGTCGATACGCTGACCAAGAACACGATGATCTTCTGCTTGCTGCCGCGCAGTGCCTCCATCAGGTAGTTGGCCTGCTTGAGGTACGGGCTGAGCTTGAGTACACGGAAGATCCGCAGCATCCGGATGACCCGGATGATGAGCAGGTACTGGGCGTCGCTGTAGTACAGCGCGAGGATCCCCGGCACGATCGCCAGTAAATCGACCAGGCCGTAGAAACTGAAGGCGTAGCGCAGCGGCTTGGGCGAGCAGTACAGGCGGGTGATGTATTCGGCCAGGAAGATCGCGGTAAAGCCCCACTCGATGCCGGCCAGCAGGCCGGCGTAGCCTTGGTGCACCTCATCGATGCTGTCGAGGATCACCGTGACCAGGCTGGCCAGGATGATCAGCAACAGGATCTTGTCGAAGCGGCGACCGGCTACGGTGTCGGTCTGGAAGACGATGACGAAGAGCCGCTCGCGTATTGATTGCGGGGTTTGCATGGCTTGTGATCCGGATGCGTAAGCAACAAGCCTAAAAGGTCAGTGTCCGGGCCTGCAACAGGCTGAACTGGCAAAAATGCCAGTTCTAGGTATCTGAGTGGTGGGCGCAGAATAGCGTCAGGCACGGGAAAGTGTGTGAGATGGTCATGAAAAGGGTAACTGAACCACGGGGCTTGGCTCGGCGAACACTGTCATATAACGCTTACGGCTTTTTGCAGAAGGGGTCGGGCGCTGCGTTGGGGTTCAATGGCGAGAGGAAGGAAGAGGTGCTGCAAGGCTATGCTCTGGGCAACGGGTATCGGTTCTATTGCCCTGCACTTATGCGCTTTTTCAGCCCTGACATGTTGAGTCCGTTCGGTAAGGGTGGGGTCAACACGTATTCCTATTGCCAAGGTGATCCGGTCAATCGCTTGGACCCGACTGGTGGAACAGGCATTTTGAAACGTTTGCCGGGGCGGGCAAGGCGAGTGGCCGTGGTCAGTCCTGTAAAAGCGATAGATGATCGAGTTTCACCGGCGTTCAAAAATGGTCCCGGCAAGTATCAGCTTGCGCGCACTGTTTCGAGTGAAGTCGTTGATTTTAGCGCCTCTGGCACCACCGAAGATTTCAGTGGCGCGCCTGTGAAGCTACGTCCCGTAGCGACAGTAGCAGGCGTTCCGTCACAAGGGCCAACTATCGATGAGCTTGGAGCGTCTTGGCATAACCATTGGCACTGGGAACACAGGCCGGGCACTCAGCCAATGAGTCTGGACCAGATGATTCCCAATCATCAGCGGGCCCAGAACACTCAGATTGCCGATATCGAGCATTCCATGGCGTTTATCAGGGAGCAGGGCGCACGCCAGGTATTAGATATCCAGGCGTTGGCATCCTTTGGTCATGGGTAAGTGGCACAGCTTGGCTGACAGAGTCCTGCACATCCGATGTGTTTTGGCCTTCAGTTATGTAGACGCCATATATTCCGACGCAGCAGAAGCTGCCAGAAGTGGTTGCCCGAATGCATCAGCCAGCAGGCCAGTACGAACGGCGCTGTCAGCCCTGCAATGGGCATCAAGTTGAGCAGCGGTTGTAGCAACAGCGCCAGGGCAATGGCCAGCACCGTCACCCAGGGCTTTTCACCTTGCCGGCTAAAGGCCAGTGCCGCCAGTGCGCCATTGAAGCCGTACAGGCCTAACCAGGCGGCTTGCGCCTGATCGGTGAGCAAAGCCACGCCGCCACCAATGGCCGAGCCGATTACCGCCCACAGCGCCGCATAGGGGTTGGCGATGAACATGCCAACGATGATCAGCAACCCGGCCAAGGGCTGGTCGAGCAGGAAGATCTGGCCTATGCCGCGGGCCAACGCATACAGCGGGTCGGCTTCGACGAAGCCGCTGGGCGAGAGGCTGGCGATTAGCAGTGTGGCCCAGCCGAGCATGACGAATGGGGCGGTGTAGGCGACCAGCAGCTTGCCGCCACGCTTGCGCCACTGGTGGGTGATGATGCTGGACAGGCCGCCGGCGGCGATGATCAGCGGCGGCAGGATCGCCGACCAGGGCAGCACGGCGCAGATCAGAATGCCGATCAGTACGCCGTTGTAGCAGTACAGCCCGGCCTGGCGGTCGGCACGGTCATAGCCGCGTGCCTGGGCGGTGAGCAGGCCGGCCAGGGCGCCAAGCAGCGCGCCGCCGACCAGGTTGGGCGCCGTCAGCAGGATGGCCAGCAGGCAGCACAGGCCGCACAGGGGGTTGCGCAGGAGCAGCACCTGGCTGAAGCCGTTGAGTAACGCCGTGGCCCAGTCGGGGCACGGGTTGACGAAATTTTTGGTGTACATGGGGCAGTCAGTGAGGTTGATGGGGGAGCGGTGGGCCTCTTTGGGCCTCGGTTTTCCGCGGTCGGGTAGAGCGGTATTCGGGGAGGGCTTTGCCCTCCAATCGCGACACGAGGCCGCTCCCACAGGGATCGCATTCCCTTGTGCCAGCGTGGCCCTGTGGGAGCGGCCTTGTGTCGCGAAAGGGGCGCAACGCGCCCCCGGCAATCTCAGATCAAAGTCTCGATCCGCAGTGTGTTAGTCGTACCCGGCTTGCCGAAAGGCACGCCAGCGGTGATCAGCAGCGTGTCGCCACGGCTGGCCATGCCTTGCGCCTGGGCAATCTCCAGGGCGGTGGAAACCACCTCGTCGACCTGACGCAGGCGGTCGTTGACCACCGAATGCACACCCCAGGCCACGCTCAGGCGGCGCGCGGTGTTCAGGTTCGGCGTCAGGTTGAGGATCGGCGCCCGTGGCCGTTCACGTGCCGCGCGCAGGGTCGAGGCACCCGACTCGCTGTAGTTGACCAGCACCGCCACTGGCAGGATGCCGCTGATGCGGCGGATCGCGCAGCTGATGGCGTCCGACACGGTGGCCTCGGCCTTAGGCCGGCCGACGTCGAGCTGGGCCTGGTAGTCCGGGCCGTTCTCAACCTGGCGGATGATCTTGCTCATCATCTGCACGGCTTCCAGCGGGTAATCACCCGAGGCGGTTTCGGCCGACAGCATCACTGCATCGGCACCTTCGGCCACCGCGTTGGCCACGTCGGTGACTTCGGCACGGGTTGGCGCTGGCGAGAAACGCATCGACTCGAGCATCTGCGTGGCCACCACCACGGGTTTGCCCAGCTGGCGGCAGGTGCCGATGATGCGCTTCTGGATCTGCGGCACGCTCTCGGCCGGTACTTCCACGCCCAGGTCACCACGGGCCACCATGATCGCGTCTGCCAGCTCGGCGATGGCTTGCAGTTGCTCGACGGCCGATGGCTTCTCGATCTTGGCCATCAGGTAGGCGCGGTCGCCAATCAGCTGGCGCGCTTCGACGATGTCCTCAGGGCGCTGCACGAACGACAGGGCGACCCAGTCCACACCCAGCTCCAGGCCAAAGGCCAGGTCGCGGCGGTCTTTTTCGGTGAGCGGGGAGAGGTCGAGCACCGCTTGCGGTACGTTGACGCCCTTACGGTCGGAAAGCTCGCCACCGTTCAGCACCTCGGTGTCAATCGCGTCGCTGTGCTTGGCGGTCACGCGCAGGCGCAGTTTGCCGTCGTCCAGCAGCAGGTCCATGCCGGGCTCGAGGGCGGCGATGATTTCGGGGTGCGGCAGGTTGACCCGGCGGCTGTCGCCCGGGGTTTTGTCCAGGTCCAGGCGCAGGGCCTGCCCGCGTTGCAACTGCACTTTGCCTTCGGCGAAGCGGCCAACGCGCAGCTTCGGCCCTTGCAGGTCCATGAGGATGCCCAGCGGGTAGTTCAGTTGCTGCTCGACTTCGCGGATCCACTGGTAGCGCAGGGCGTGGTCGGCATGCTCGCCATGGCTGAAGTTGAGGCGAAAGATGTTCACCCCGGCTTCGACCAGCTGGCGGATATCGTCGATGCCGTTGATCGCAGGGCCAAGGGTGGCGAGGATCTTAACTTTTTTATCAGGCGTCATGATTGGGCAGTCTCGAGGATCAGGATGGCGCGGAAGTCGTTGACGTTGGTGCGAGTCGGTTCGGTGACGATCAGCGCATCCAGCGCGGCGAAGTAGCCGTAGCCGTTGTTGTTGTCCAGCTCGTCGCTGGCCGACAGGCCCAATGCTTCGGCGCGGTCGTAGCTGGTTGGGGTCATCAAGGCGCCGGCGTTTTCTTCCGAGCCATCGATGCCGTCGGTGTCACCGGCCAGGGCGTACACGCCCGGCAGGCCTTTCAGGCTTTCGGTGAGGCTGAGCAGGAACTCGGCGTTACGCCCGCCACGGCCATTGCCGCGCACGGTCACGGTGGTTTCGCCACCCGACAGGATCACGCAGGGCGCTTTGAGCGGCTGGCCGTGCTGAACGATTTGCCGGGCGATACCGGCATGCACCTTGGCCACTTCGCGCGATTCACCTTCAAGGTCGCCGAGGATCAGCGGGCTGAAACCGGCCTGACGGGCTTTGACCGCGGCGGCCTCGAGCGACTGCTGGGGCTTGGCGATCAGCTGGAAGTGGCTGCGGGCCAAAGCCGGGTCGTCGGCCTTGACGGTTTCCGAGGCCGGGTTGTTCAGCCAGTCGATGACCGCTTTGGGCGCTTCGATGTTGTAGCGTTTGAGGATGGCCAGGGCGTCGGCCGAGGTGCTCGGGTCGGCCACGGTGGGGCCGGAGGCGATTACCGTGGCGAGGTCGCCCGGTACATCGGAAATGGCATAGGTGTAGACCGTGGCCGGCCAGCAGGCCTTGGCCAGTCGCCCGCCCTTGATCGCCGAGAGGTGCTTGCGCACGCAGTTCATCTCGCCGATGGTGGCGCCGGATTTCAGCAGTGCCTTGTTGATCTGCTGCTTGTCGGCCAGGGTCAGGCCTTCGGCAGGCAGGGCCAGCAGCGCCGAGCCACCGCCAGACAGCAGGAAGATGACGCGGTCTTCTTCGTTGAGGTTGCTGACCAGTTCCAGCACGCGCTTGGCCACAGCCAGGCCGGCAGCGTCCGGGACCGGGTGGGCGGCTTCGACCACCTCGATCTTCTGGCAGTTGGCGCCGTGGCCGTAACGGGTCACGACCAGGCCGGAGACTTCACCCTGCCAGCTTTTCTCGACCACTTCGGCCATGGCAGCTGCGGCCTTGCCGGCGCCGATGACGATAACCCGGCCGCTGCGATCGGCGGGCAGGTAGGGTTCGAGGACTTGACGGGGGTGGGCGGCGGCGATGGCTGTGTCGAACAGCTCGCGGAGAAGTTTTTGCGGATCGACCGACATGGCAGGCTCCCAATTATTGTTGTTCTGCAGAATCAAAAACGCCCCTGGAACTGCCTCCGTGCAGGCCGAACCAGGGGCGGGTGTTGCTCGATGCCACCATTGGGCCTGTGGTCGCAGGTTCAACGGCGTTGGCTTCTTCGCGGACAAGCCCCGCTCCTACATGCACAGCTCTGAGCGAATGCGCGGTCTTTGGTAGGAGCGGGTTTACCCGCGAAGAGGCCAGTGAAGGCTAAAAACGACTTATTTGTCGTCGCGGATCGAGAAGTTGGCCATGTGCTCCAGGCCTTTGATCAGCGCCGAGTGGTCCCAGTTGCCGCCGCCCAGGGCCTGGCAGGTGTTGAACACTTGCTGGGCATTGGAGGTGTTGGGCAGGTTGATGCCCAGTTCCTTGGCGCCTTGCAGGGCCAGGTTCAGGTCCTTCTGGTGCAGGTTGATGCGGAAGCCTGGGTCGAAGGTGCCCTTGATCATGCGCTCGGCGTGCACTTCGAGGATTTTCGACGAAGCAAAGCCGCCCATCAGTGCTTCACGCACCTTGGCAGGGTCAGCGCCGTTCTTGGCGGCGAACAGCAGGGCTTCGGCCACGGCCTGGATGTTCAGGGCGACAATGATCTGGTTGGCCACCTTGGCGGTCTGGCCGTCACCGTTGCCACCGACGCGGGTGATGTTCTTGCCCATGGCTTCGAACAGCGGCAGGGTGCGCTCGAAGGCTTTCGGGCAGCCACCGACCATGATGCTCAGGGTCGCGGCCTTGGCGCCGACTTCACCACCGGACACCGGGGCGTCCAGGTAGGCGGCACCGGTAGCCTTGATCTTCTCGGCGAAGGCTTTGGTAGCGGTGGGGGAGATCGAGCTCATGTCGATCACCACCTTGTTCGGGCCCACGCCTTCGGCCACGCCGTTTTCACCGAACAGGACGCTTTCGACCTGCGGGGTGTCGGGAACCATGACGATGATGAATTCGGCTTCCTGGGCAACTTCTTTCGGGTTGGCCAGGGCCACGGCACCGGCGGCGATCAGGTCGGCTGGCGCGGCGTCGTGGTGGGTGGAAACGAAGATGCTGTGACCTGCTTTTTGCAGGTTCTGGGCCATGGGCTTGCCCATGATGCCGGTGCCGATGAAACCGATTTTAGCCATGAGAGATTACCTCGTTGTATTTGTTGAATCTCGATGGAGCAGGCTGCACAGGCCCGTTGTTGGACACAGAATTCTGTGGGAGCGGGTTTACCCGCGAAAGCGGCAGTGAAGCCAACGTCGCATTCGCGGGTGAACCCGCTCCTACAGGGTCAGGCATGTGTCACAGGACCTCGATCAGCCTTAGATTGCGTTGTGGGTTTTCAGCCAGCCCAGGCCCGCTTCGGTGGTGGTCAGCGGCTTGTACTCCGCGCCCACCCAGCCCTGGTAGCCAATGCGGTCCAGGTGTTCGAACAGGAAGCGGTAGTTGATTTCGCCGGTGCCTGGTTCATTGCGGCCGGGGTTGTCGGCCAGCTGGATGTGGTTGATCAGTTTCAGGTTGGCTTCCATGGTGCGAGCCAGGTCACCTTCCATGATCTGCATGTGGTAGATGTCGTATTGCAGGAACAGGTTGTCGCTGCCCACCTCGGCCTGGATTTCCAGGGCCTGCTGGGTGGTGTTCAGGTAGAAGCCTGGGATGTCGCGGGTGTTGATCATTTCCATGACCAGGCGAATACCGGCGCCCTTGAGCTTGTCAGCGGCGTAGCGCAGGTTCTCGACGAAGGTCTTGCGCACGGTGGCGCAGTCCGGGCCTTGTGGGCGGATGCCGGCCAGGGCGTTGACCTGAGTGTTGCCCAGCACCTTGGCGTATTCGATGGCCTTGTCGACACCCGCGCGGAATTCCTCGACGCGGTCAGGGTGGCAGGTGATACCGCGCTCACCTTTGGCCCAGTCGCCGGCCGGCAGGTTGAACAGCACCTGGGTCAGGCCGTTGGCTTCCAGCTGCTGCTTGATGTCGGCAGCGCTGAAGTCGTACGGGAACAGGTATTCGACGCCGCTGAAACCAGCATCGGCGGCAGCCTTGAAGCGGGCCAGGAAGTCCTGTTCGGTGAACAGCATGGACAGGTTGGCAGCGAAGCGAGGCATGAGTTGTCTCCTTGCGATGAAGGCCCCCAGGGCGTGCCTGGGGGCGTCAGGCGATCAGTCCAGCATCGAGATGGCGGTTGGCGCGTCGTTGCCGACCAGCGCCAGGTCTTCGAACTCGTTGACCGCGTTGATCTCGGTGCCCATGGAAATGTTGGTCACACGCTCGAGAATCACCTCGACCACGACCGGCACGCGGAACTCTTCGGCCATCTTCTGTGCCTTGAGCAGGGCAGGGGCGATCTCGGCCGGTTCGAACACGCGAATGGCCTTGCAGCCCAGGCCTTCGACCACTGCAACGTGGTCGACGCCATAGGTGGCAGCGTCGGTCGAGTTGATGTTCTCGAACGCCAGTTGTACACAGTAATCCATGTCGAAGCCACGCTGCGCCTGGCGGATCAGGCCCAGGTAGGCGTTGTTCACCAGTACGTGCACGTACGGCAGGTTGAACTGCGCACCCACCGCCAGTTCTTCGATCATGAACTGGAAGTCGTAGTCACCCGACAGCGCCACAACCTTGCGCTTCGGATCGGCTTTGACCACGCCCAGTGCAGCAGGGATGGTCCAGCCCAACGGGCCGGCCTGGCCGCAGTTGATCCAGTGGCGTGGCTTGTACACATGCAGGAACTGCGCGCCGGCGATCTGCGACAGGCCGATGGTGCTGACGTAGCAGGTGTCTTTGCCGAACACCTGGTTCATTTCTTCGTAGACGCGCTGCGGCTTGACCGGCACGTTGTCGAAGTGGGTCTTGCGCTGCAGGCTTGCCTTGCGCTGTTGGCAGTCTTCCAGCCAGGCCTTGCGGCATTTCAGCTTGCCGGCGGCTTTCCACTCACGAGCCACTTCGAGGAACACGTCCAGCGCCTTGCCCGCGTCGGAAACGATACCCAGGTCCGGGGTGAACACGCGGCCGATCTGGGTCGGTTCGATGTCGACGTGCACGAACTTGCGGCCTTCGGTGTAGACATCGACGGAACCGGTGTGGCGGTTGGCCCAGCGGTTACCGATACCGAATACCAGGTCGGACTTCAGCAGGGTTGCGTTGCCATAGCGGTGCGAAGTCTGCAGACCGACCATGCCGACCATCTGGGCGTGGTCGTCCGGGATGGTGCCCCAGCCCATCAGGGTCGGGATCACGGGTACGCCGGTCAGTTCGGCGAATTCGACCAGCTTGTCGCTGGCGTCGGCGTTGATGATGCCGCCACCGGCTACCAGCAGTGGGCGCTCGGCGTCATTGAGCAGGGCCAGGGCCTTCTCGGCCTGTACGCGGGTGGCAGATGGCTTGTTGACTGCCAGTGGTTCGTAGGCGTCGATGTCGAATTCGATTTCGGCCATCTGCACGTCGAACGGCAGGTCGATCAGCACCGGGCCTGGGCGGCCGGTACGCATTTCATAGAAGGCCTTCTGGAAGGCGTAAGGCACCTGGCCTGGCTCCAGAACGGTGGTCGCCCACTTGGTCACCGGCTTGACGATGTTGGTGATGTCGACAGCCTGGAAGTCTTCCTTGTGCAGGCGGGCACGTGGCGCCTGGCCAGTGATGCACAGAATCGGGATGGAGTCGGCCGAGGCACTGTACAGGCCGGTGACCATGTCGGTGCCGGCAGGGCCGGAAGTGCCGATGCACACACCGATGTTGCCCGGGTTGGCGCGGGTGTAGCCCTCGGCCATGTGCGAGGCACCTTCGACGTGACGAGCGAGGACGTGATCGATGCCACCGACTTTCTTCAGGGCCGAATACAACGGGTTGATGGCAGCCCCCGGGATGCCGAACGCGGTATCTACACCTTCACGGCGCATGACCAGAACGGCTGCATCGATTGCTCTCATTTTGCTCATGGTTTGTGCCTCATCGATTTTGTAATTGTATACAACTTGCTTTGCGACAGAGTGTATTCACGCCTGGCGGCTCAGGTCAATGGGTTTTCATCGACTAAGCTGGCATTCGTCAGAGCGCCCGTGAAAACGAGGGTTTGCGTCATCGCATACGATCGTTTCAAAATATTGTATACAAAAATATCTCTCGTTGTGTTCTATTTGTCCGATCGGTTTTCAACTGCCCTCCGGGCTTCTCACAACAAGAAGAGGACCTTTCCATGAACGTTCTGAACCTGAAAATCGCCGTCAGCCTGGTGAATGCCGCGCTGGTGGCGGGCCGCAAGATCAATGCCGCGCCACTGACCGTGGCGGTGCTGGATGCCGGCGGGCACCTGCTGGCGCTGCAGCGCGAGGATGGCGCGAGCTTGATTCGTCCTGAAGTGGCCACTGGCAAAGCCTGGGGTGCGATTGCCCTGGGCAAGGGGTCGCGCTTGCTGGCGCTGGATGCGCAGCAGCGGCCGGCTTTTTTTGCCGCGTTGAACGGGATGGGTGAGCGGCCGGTGGTGCCGGCGCCGGGTGGGGTGCTGATTCGTGATCAGGACGGCAAGGTGCTGGGTGCCGTGGGGATCAGCGGCGATACGTCGGATATCGACGAGCAGTGTGCGATCAGTGCGATCGAGGAGGTGGGGTTGCGGGCAGATGCCGGGGTAGCGGCGTAAGGCTCAAGTCAGCTGGGACCGCTTTGCGGCCCATTCGCGACACAAGGCCCCACAAGGACTGCGCCAGGCTTTAGATGTGTACGGCGACTTTCAGGGCTTCCAGCGCCGGCTCGACCTTGATGCCCAGCGCTGCACCCAGCTCCATTACCCAGGGTTGATGGGCGGGTTTGCGGTGATGATGTTTCTCGACACTGCGCTGGGCTGAGGCTGAACACCGGCCTGTGGGAGCGGCCTTGTGTCGCGAAAGGGGCGCGAAGCGGCCCCGGCATTATTTGCATCGACGCTGAAACCCCGGGGCTGCTGTGCAGCCCTTTCGCGACGCAAGGCCGCTCCCACACGGATCGCGCCAGCTTTGGAGAAATTGAGCAAGACAGTTGCTCCCACAGGGTTGAGCCTGCAGGAGCGGTGTCGCTTACTCAGCTAATTTGTAAGCGATGATGTAATCGCCCATCTTGGTGCCCAGCGAGCCATGGCCGCCGGCAGTCACCAGCACGTACTGCTTGCCGTCCTTGCCGGTGTAGCTCATCGGCGTAGCCTGGCCACCCGCTGGCAGGCGTGCCTTCCACAATTCCTTGCCGTTGTTCACGTCATAGGCGCGCAGGTACTGGTCGAGCGTGCCGCTGAGGAAACCGACGCCACCGGCGGTGACGATCGAGCCACCCATGCTCGGCACGCCAACCGGCAGGCCGATCGGCACCGGAGTGCTGTCCCGGGTGGTGCCGTTCTTGTGTTTCCACACCACCTTGTTGGTGAACAGGTCGATGGCAGCGACGTAGCCCCAGGCGGGTGCCTGGCACGGTACGCCGAGCGGCGACATGAACGGGTGCATGGTCACTGCATACGGTGCACCGGTGTTCGGCTGCACGCCGCTGGTCTCGCTTTCGCGCTTGCTGCCTTCGGCAACCTGCTCACGCGGGACCATCTTCGACACGAACGCCATGTAGTTGGGCGAAGTGAACAGCAGCTGGCGCACCGGGTCGACCGACACGCTGCCCCAGTTGAATACACCGACGTTGCCGGGGTAGACCAACGAACCTTGTTCGGATGGCGGGGTGTACTGGCCTTCGTAGCGCAGCTCGCGGAACTGGATGCGGCACAGCATCTGGTCGAAAGGCGTGGCGCCCCACATGGCCTGTTCGGTCAGCTCTGGGCCGAGCAGGTTGAGGTCGGAGCGAGCCTGGGTTGGCGAGGTGTGGTCGCCCTCCACAGCGCCTTGTGGGGTGGGGATCTCGCGGATCGGCACGATTGGCGTACCGTCGCGGCGGTCGAGCACGTACAGGCTGCCTTGCTTGGTCGGTACGATGATCGCCGGTTTCACGCCATCGTCGGTTTTCAGGTGTACCAGGGTCGGCTGGCTGCCGACGTCCATGTCCCACAGGTCGTGATGGGTGAACTGATAGTTCCAGCGTGCCTTGCCGGTGGCCAGGTCAAGGGCGACCACGCCGGCACTGTACTTCTCGGCGCCCGGGGTGCGGTCGGCACCCCACTGGTCCGGGGTCTGGTTGCCCAGCGGCAGGTAGATCATGCCAAGGTCTTCGTCGACGCTGGCGATTGACCACATGTTGGCCGAGTTGCGGCTGTACATTTTGCCGGCAGCCAATGGCTTGGTGTCGTCCGGGTTGTTGCTGTCCCAGTTCCACACCAGGTGGCCGTCGTGCACGTCGTAGGCGCGGATCACCCCGGACGGCTCATTGGTCGACTCGTTGTCGGTGACGTGGCCACCGATGATCACCAGGTCACGGGTAATGGCAGCAGGCGAGGTGGAGTAATAGCCGCCGGCGGTGAACGGGCCAATGCCGGTGGTGAGGTCGATCACGCCCTGGTTGGCGAAGCCTTCGCAAACCTTGCCGTTGTCGGCGTTGATGGCGATCAGGCGGGCATCTGCAGTCGGCAGGTAGAGACGACGCGGGCAGGCTTGGGCCACCGCCTGGCCTGCGTCGGTAATTTTCGGTGCCGGGCTGCCGTCGCGGCTGACGTAGCGGTTTTCGTCATAGTACGAGACGCCACGGCACGTCATGTGGGCAAAGCCTTTGAAGGTGCCGGTCGGGCTCTTGACCTGCGGGTCGTAGCGCCAGATTTCCGCGCCAGTGTCCGGGTCCAGCGCCAGCAGGCGGCTGTGCGCGGTGCAGGCGTACAGCATGCCGTTGACCTTCAGCGGGGTGTTCTGGTTGGTCAGCTCCACCGGGTCGTTTTCGGTCGGCAGATCACCGGTGCGAATGCGCCAGGCCTCTTCCAGGCGGTAGGCGTTCTGCGGGGTGATCTGGTGCAGCGGCGAGTAGCGGTCGCCATGCTCGGTACGGCCGTAGGCCTGCCATTCGCCGTCGGGCATGGCCGGTGCGGCACTGGCCATTTCGCTGCTGTCGCGGCCCAGTTCGCCGAACACTTCACCGGGATGGGTGAACTGGCTGCCCAGCGCGCAAGCGCCCGAAGCGACCACTGCCAGGCCGAGCAGTGCAGTATTGGCTTTGCTGGCCGGGCCGATCAGCGGGCGACGTGCCCACGGTAGCAGCAGCACCACGCCGATGGCGAACCAGATGGCCAGCCGGGGCACCAGTTGCCACCAGTCCAGGCCCACTTCGAGCAGGGCCCAAACGGTGCTGCCCAGCAGCACCAGGCCATACAGGCCCAGGGCGATCTGGCGTTGGGCCAGCAGCAGGATGCCCGAAAGGGCAAAGCCGATACCGGCGATCAGGTAGTACAGCGATCCGCCCAGCTGGCTCAGCTTGATACCACCGGCCAGCAGCGCCAGGCCCATCAGCAACAGCAGCGCGCCAATCAGGCGCGGTAGCCAGCGGCTTCCTTGGTTCGCACCTTCAGTGCTCATCGTAGGTTCTCCGTCAGGTCAAAAAAGGGGTTAGAAACTGCTCTGGATCTTAAGGCCGCCGATCAGGGCGCCATCGACCTGCGACACCCCGCCCGGGTGGCGGATGTACTGCAGGTTGGGGCGTACCGTGAGCCAGTCGGCCAAATGGATGCCGTAGTACAGCTCGGCGCTGTACTCGGTGTCCTGCACGGGCAGGAAGCCTGGGTTGTCGTAGTCGTAGAGGCCGGCGGCCTGGTTGGCCAGGCGGGCGTTCTTGCGATAGGCAGGGTTGACGTGCACGCGGGCCAGGGCGAAACCGATGTCGTCCTTGGCGCGGGCATCGAAGGGCCCTTTGAATACCAGTCCTGCCTGCACATAGTTGTCGATGGCATTGGTCTTCTTGTCATGCACGGTGGCGTTGGCGAACACGCTCAAGCCGCGTGACTGGTCGGACGCCAGCGAGGTGACCTGCTGCTGGGCGCCAATCCACAAGCCGTGCTTGCTCGAGCTGCTGCGGTAGGCGGCGCCGCTGAGGGCGGCCGGCTGACCGTTGCTGTCCTTGAGAACATCTTGTGCCTTGGCATTACTGTAGTAGTAGCCGGCACGATATTCCCCTTTCAAGCCTTGGATACGTGGGGTCCATACCAGTTCGAACGGCATTACCGCACCTTGGGTGCCGCTGCCGCTGAGCTTGAAACCATTGCCGGATTCAAGGTTGGAAGGGTTCTGCTCGAAGACGCCGACCTGGGCGTACAGCTCGGGGGTGAGGTTGTAGCGCACGCGCAGGGCCCACTGGCTGACTGGCCAGTTGTACCAGATGCCACCCACCCAGTTGCCCACCTGCGAGCCGCAAAAGGCCAGGTTCTGGAAGTCGCAAGGGAAGCTGTTGAAGTCCTCGCCTTCACCGAAACGGCCGAATTTCACATCCAGCGCACCATCGAAGTACTTCTGCTTGATCCACATTTGCGTCAGCCGCCAGGTTTCGCCGCGGCCCCAGACTTCCTGGGCGGAGGTGAAGCCACCGACACGCGGGTCGTTGATGCGGTCGTTGCTGATGTTGTCGCCGTGACGCTCGGTGACGGTCAGCTGGAGTTCGGTGTCGTGCCAGCCGAGGATCTTGTCCAGGTCCAGGTGGCTGCCAAAGGTGAACTGGTCGCTGTAGCGCGCTGTGCGGTCGTGGTCGTAGCCGCCGTGCAGGTTGCTGCCCATCTCGCCGGTGTAGCCAAGGGTAAATTCGTAGCCCTTTTCCAGCAGTTCGCTGCGGGTTCCACCCCAGTCGCCGAGCATCCACGGGGAGTCGCTGGCGAACATTTCGCTGGCGCCGGCGGGGGTTGCCAAGGCACTGAGGGCGAGGCCGATGTAACAGGTTTTAGGCAGTTGGAACATGAGATAGCGCTATCTTTTGATTATTGAAAAAACGGCAAGCGCATCGAAGGGCGAGCCCCTCAATGGATATGGCGACAAGGTTGTTCGATGAAGCGTTTCAGCTTGCGGCGGGGAGGATATAGCGGAAGTTGTAAGAAAAAAAGACAAATTGTCGCAGAGGATTGTTGTTGAACGGGCAACAGTCGTCATTAGTCGCGGCAGGTGTAGGAGCGGGTTCACCCGCGAATGCGCCGGTTGCCCTACCATCGTCTTCGCGGGTGAACCCGTTCCTACACCGATCTTCGTCGCTTGTGGTTCAGAAGGTGGTACGCAACCCGACTTCCACACTGCGCCCCGGCGCCGGTGCGATATCGCGCAGGATCGAACTGGCATAGCGCACGGTCTGGTCGGTCAGGTTTTCGCCGCGTACAAACGCCAGCCACTGGCTTTGACCAATGTCGAAGCGGTAGCCAACGCTCGCGCCCAAAGTGGTGTAGCCATCGGTGCTGGTTTCGTTGGTGGGTTTGCGGTGCTGCGACGCAGCGTGCTGCACGTCTACCCGCGCCTGCCAGCGGTCCAGTTCCCAGACCAGGCCGCTGTTCAGGCGCAGCGGGGCGATGCGGGGCAGTGGCTCGCCGCTGTCCAGGTTCTTGGCCCGGGTGTAGTCACCGGACAACTCCAGCGCAAAGCTGCCGTAACGGTTCTCAGCCAACTGCCAGCGGTCCTGGGCCTCGATCCCGTAGAAGCGCGCCCGCACGCCTTGGTACTGGTATTCCGGGAAGCCGTCGTCATGATCGTGGTCGTGGTCATCCTCGTCATGGTCGTGATCATGCCCGCCCTCACGCAGGTTGCCGGTGCCGATCAGGCCGATGTAGTTGCGAAAGTGGCTGTAGAACACCCCAACACTGCCCTTGTGGGTGCCGCTGTCGAAGCGCAGCGCCAAGTCGGCGGAAATCGCCTTTTCCTTGTTCAGGCTGGCGTCACCGACTTCAAACGCGCCGGTGGCTACGTGCGCGCCATTGGCGTATAGCTCGTAAAAGGTAGGGGCGCGCTCGGTGTAGCCGAGGTTTGCGGCCAGCGACCAGACTGGGTCGAGCTGGTACACAGCCCCCGACGACAGGCTGAAGGCGTTGAAGCTGCTGGCGCTGTCGGCGTCGACGAAGTTCTCGTTGCCTTTGGCGTCCGGGTCTACGCGGGTGTGCTCCATGCGCGCGCCCAGGCTCAGGTCCAGGCGTTCGGTGGCTTGCCACTGCTCCAGCATGAACAGCGCCAGGCTGTCGGTATCGGTGTGCGGGACGAAGGCTTCCTCGCCCAGGGCGGAGAATTCGTTGCGGCTGACCTGGGCACCGATCATCCCTTCCACCGGTCCGAGCGGCTGGTGACGGGCTTCGATGCGGGCTTCGTAGCCCTTGTTCTTGAAGGTGGTATGGACCTCACCTTCTTCGATTTCTTTGTGCTCGTAGTCGGTGTAACCAGCATCCACCTTGACCGAGCTGAACGGGCCGTCGAGGTCGCGCAGTTCGGAGGCGAAGGCGTAGTGATCCTGTTTCATGTCCAGGCGCACGCCGGACTCGGCCACCGAGCCATAGTTGCTGTCGTAGCCGCTGTAGGACAGGCCGGCGTAGCCGTGGTCCCAGTGGTAGGCACCACCGATTGCGCCGCCGTCCTGGCGACCGTCGCTGTTTTCCAGGCGGTGTTTGCTGCCGGGCTCGTCGGCATCGCGCACCTTGGCGCTGCGTGCGTAGCCCGGGATGCGCAGGTCGTTGAACTGGCGGCTGTTGGCATCCAGGTGCAGGGCGAAGGCGCCGTTGCCGGCCTCCAGCTTGCCGGCGCTGCTGCGGGTGGTGTCGGCGCCGCCGTAACGCAGTTCACCGGCACCGTGAATGCCCTCGATCGGCGAGTCCGGGATGCGGTTATCGAAGGTGTTGACCACGCCGCCAATGGCATTACCGCCATACAGCAAGGCGGCCGGACCGCGGACGATTTCGACGCGGTCGACCGTCACCGGGTCCAGGGGCACGGCGTGGTCATAGGACAGCGACGAGGCATCCAGCGCGCCGACGCCGTTGCGCAGAATGCGGATGCGGTCGCCGTCCAGGCCGCGAATGACCGGTCGGCTGGCGCCAGGGCCGAACCAGGTAGAGGCGACACCGGGCTGCTTGTTCAGGGTTTCACCGAGGCTGCCGTGCTGCTGTTGCAGCAGGTTGTCGCCTTCGAGCACGGTGCTGGGAGCCGCCAGTTGGCGGTTGCCTAGCGGGTTGGCGGTGATGACCTGTGGCTCAAGTTCTACGGCCTGGCTGGGGGATGCAGCCAGCCAGAGTGCGACGGCAAGGGGGGAGAGACGAAGCGGTGTGTACAGCATGGGAATGGGGCGTTCCTTGGCAGATGCTTTTAGTGTTACAACATAACATAACTATTCCATCACAGTGGTTTTGCCTCTGACCAGCGATTTTTCTGTCGACTTGACGGATCCCTCCCACCACTACACTCGTGTAAGGTGCGCATCTTTCCTACGGAGCACAGCATGAGCACGGCCCAACACAACGCGCTGCACGGCAAGACCCTTGAACAGATCCTCACCGAGCTGGTGGCGCATTACCAATGGCATGGCCTGGCCGAGCGCATCGATGTGCGCTGCTTCAAGAGCAACCCGACCATCAAGTCGAGCCTGACGTTCCTGCGCAAAACACCGTGGGCGCGGGAAAAGGTCGAGCAGCTGTACGTGAAGCTGCAGCGTCAGGCCTGACATGTCGCGTCGCCCTTGGCTGACCGGCATGGCTGTGCTTGGCTGGTTCGGCCTGGCCGTGCAGGTGAACCTGGTACTGCTGGCGCGTTGGCAGGAACAGGCCAGCCTGATTGGCGGCCTGATCAATGTGTTTGGCTATTTCACCGTGCTGACCAATACCCTGGTGGCGACGGTGCTCAGCTATGCCGCGTTCGGCCGGGAAGGCCGTGGCAAACGCTTTTTCCTGTCGCCCTCGGTAAGCTCTGCAGTGGCCGCCAGTATCGTGCTGGTGGCGCTGGCCTACAGCGTGCTGCTGCGTCATTTGTGGCAACCACAGGGTTGGCAATGGCTGGCGGACGAGTTGCTGCACGACGTGATGCCGGTGCTGTATGTCTTGTACTGGTGGAGCGAGGTGCCCAAGGGCAGTTTGCGGCTATGGCATTTGCTGGTGTGGGCGGTGTACCCGGCGGTCTACTTTGGTTATGCGTTGTGGCGGGGGAGCGAGATTGGCGTGTATGCCTATCCGTTCATCGATGTGGCCAGCCTGGGATATGGGCAGGTAATGCTCAATGCCCTGGGGGTGCTGGCGGGTTTCTGGGGGATAGGGCTGGTGTTGCTTGGGCTGGATCGGTGGCGGGGGCTGCAGAGGCTGGCTTGACCTGTGCCGGCCTCTTCGCGGGCAAGCCCGCTTCTACAGAGCAATCACACGCCCAGGGGGCTGTGGTATTCGCTGTGGAAGCGGGGGACACGCGGTGCCTGGGTGTCAGCAGCAAGGCACAAGATTTCTGATGCCCCCAAATGGCCAGGGCCGCGATTGCGTCTTAGTGCTTCTTCCCTTGCATGCTCGAAACCCATTGCTCGCTGCGACTATGCCCACTGGTTCTCAACACACCCAGGTCCAGCGCATTTTCCCCATCCGCCGCCATTTTGCTTTTGGCTATCTCGGCGATTGCGGTGCCCAGATCCACCGGTGAGTTGGACGCATCGAGCGACAGGTCTCGGCGATAGTCATTACCGCTTAGCGTTTCCTGGGTGACCGAGTTGGCGTCGAGCCTCACGTCGCCTTTGGCCGACTGCAGGCGTGCCCCTACCAGATGAGCGTTGCCACCGACCTGCAGGTCGATGCCGTCGCTGCTTTTAAGCATGGTCTGACGCGCCACGTTGTCGCGCTGCGCATGCGACACGTCGAGGCTGACGGTCGGCGAGAACCCTGGGTCTGCCTTGCTCAGGGCAGAACCGGCCGTTTTCTCGACCTTGCCTCCCAGCGGCCCTGCCACCGATTTGGCCGCGTTGACATAGCCCTGCGGGTTTTTCTCCTGGCTCAGCCTGACATCGCCCTTCACGCTCAGGGTGTTGACGTTGTCCTTGAGGCTGGCGATGCGCAGGTCACCGTCGATTGTGCCGCCAATATGCTTTGCATCCAGGGTGGCACTCTCGATGCGGGTATCGCCGCGGCTTTGCAGGTCGATGCGCTCGGCGCGCAGGTCACTGGTATTCCAGGTGAGGTTGTCGCGCTTGTCGAGCTCTACCTTGAGCCGGCCATGCAGGCCGCGGGTGTCCAACGCGCCCTTGGCCATGTTGAAACCGGCGCCGGCCGAGATGTCGAGGTTGTCGCGTCGCTCCTGGCTGGAAGAGGCTTCAACCAGCATGCCGCCATTCGAGGCGTCGAGGGTGATCTGTTCGGCCGAGGCCTGCAGGCCTTGCAGGTGCAGGGCGATGTCCTCGCGGGCGCTGCTGGCCAGGGTCAGTGTGCCGTTGCTGGCAAACTGGGCATCGACCGCCTGACGTGCATGTTCGTCCTGCTTGCCGTGGCTGAAGTGGCCGCCTATGGCTCCCCCCTGGGTCTGGCCAGCCTTGGCCGCCAGCTCCATGCCGCCACCCAGGTTGGCACCTGTGGCCTGCTGGGTGTTACTGGCCGCCTTGACCTGCAACTGGCCGCCGCTTTGCACCCGTATGTCGCCGGCCTTGGCCTCGCGGTTGCCAATGCGAGTGCCTTCGAGCAACAGGTCGCCGGCGCTGGTCAGTTGAACTTCGCCCTTGGCGTCGATTTGTGCCATTTGTGCCTTGCTCTGCGTGCTCAGCTTCTGGCCATGGTCCAGATAGCCCCGGCCATCGACACCGGTGCTGCCCGGACGGTTGCCGACTTTGGCCCAGGCATTGCCATCGAGCTGGCGTGACTGCTGTTCGGCCTGGTCGGTCGCCTGGGGTAGGGCCAATGACCCTGCACTGTGCATGACCACGCTGCCTTCACCGCCATCGATGCGGGCCCCTTCGTAGCGGCCATCGCTGCCCAACTGTACCTGGATACCCTGTTGCCCGTAAAGGCTGCCGGGCACGGCGGTGCTGGCGATATCCTTTTTATCCAGCGACCCTCCTTTGCCGGCGGCGCGTACATTCAGGTCCTCGCCGGTGCTGGTGTCCAGGCGCGCGTCGCCACCATAGGCCAGGCGTTGAACGGTGGTTTCCTGGGTATTTTCGGCGGCGCTCACCTGGTGCTGCTGCGCCTCGATTTTCAGCGAGCCGGCATTGGCCCGCCAGGCGGTGCCCTGGTCGGCCAGTGTGTCAGCCTTGACCTCGACCTTTGCTGCGGACAACTCGCTGACCTGAGCAATGCCACGGCGCTGGTTTTCCAGGCGCTTAAGGTGTTCGACCGTCATGTCGGCCCCCACGCTGGGAGGCGCCATGGCGTCTTCGGGCGAAGCTTGCTGGAAGCGTGCGGCTTCCTCACCCAGCACCAGGCGTTCGATAGGGCGGGTCAGGTCGCGGTATTCGATACTGGCGCCCAGGCTACCCGACCAGTCGTCACGGCTTTGTTCATGTTCATGGGTATCCTGCACTGCACGGTTGTCGATGCGTTTGGCGGTCACCTGCAGGGTGTTGCCGGCCTCGACGTGCGCGGCCTCGGTGAGCAGTGCATCACTGCGCAATTTCAGATCGCCGCTGGCCTGCAACTCGCTGCGCTGCACCTTGCTTTCGCGTTCGGCTTGCACCTCGCGGTTGTGATGGCCTTCGAACAAACTGCCCAGGCGGTCGATGCCACCGGTTACCGTCAGCCCGCCACCACTTTCGGTGGTACGGGTGGTTGTGTCACGGTCGTTGCGGGTCGCCCCCAGTGTCACCTCCCGCGCCTGCACATCGAGGTCGCCGGCAGTGGCCTGGGCCTTGCTGCCGTTGACCTGCAGGTGCGCGTCGCTGTGCATGCCCACCGAGGCGCCCTTGAGCTCACTGGCAACCTGGTTGGTCGTGCGCTGCTTGCTGGTGGTGGTCACGACCTCATACGCCACGCCCGCCGCATACTGGCGAGACTCGGGCTTGCCATCCTCGGCTTCCTGGGTCTGTCTGGCGCTGGCCGTGAAACCCCGTTGTTGGTCGCGGGTTTCGCGTTCATCGACCGATTGCGCACTGCCAATCAGCAGGTCGCCTTTGGCCTCGACTTGCAGATGCTTGCCAGCGGCAACCTTGGCGCCCTGGATGCGCATCTCTTCGGCGCTGGCCAGGCGCAGGTTGCTGCTCGAGCTGACGTCGCTGACCAGTACCTGCTGTTTGCGGTCCGTGCTTTCGTGCTTGCTGCCGATCAGGCCAAACAGTTTGCTGTCGCTGGTGCGCTGGGTGGAGGTCGTGCTGCCATGGTCCGCCTCGATGGCCAGCGAACCGTTATCGCTGTAGAGCACGGCGTCCTGTTTACCGAACACGGTACTGCCTTTGATGGCGACCTGGTCGGCTCTGACTGTGAGCTCGCCATCGCTGGTTATGGTGCTGCCCGCGACGACCTGGCCCTCGGTGTCGTTACCTTTACGGTCACCAAAAAATGTGCCGGACACCAGGTCGCCTCGGTAGCCGCGTTGGGTACCGTGTTCCTGCAAGGTGGTGGTGCCGATGTCGGCCTGTTTTGCCTGGATAGCCAGATCGCCGCGGCTGTGCAGGCTGCTGCCCTGCACGTTGAGGTTGTCGCTCGCCTTTATCGACATGTGCCCGGCGCTCAGGGTACTGCCCTTAGCGGTTTCCTTGAGCTGGTCGCTATCGCTGTCACCGCGCCATAAATCCTTGCGATGACGCACCTGCTGTTCGGTGCGTTTGCTGTCGATGCCGGCGAGGATGTCCAAACCGGCACCGCTGTCGACCGTCAGCGCGTTACCGGCGTCCACCTTCGCTGCGGTCATGCGCATGTCGTCGCCGGACTGCAACAGCACGCTGTCAGTGCCCAGCAATTGACTGCCCTGTTGCTGCTGGTGGGTGGTGGTGGTTTTACTGTTGTAGGTTTCACGGGTGACGAACCAGAACTTCTTTTTCCAGCTGTCACTGTCGTGCTTGATGTGCTCGATTGTCTTGGCGTCCAGTGTGAGTTTCTTGCCCGCCCGTGCTTCGATTCGCGGGGCCTGACCGTCGACCGTTTCAAGCATCAGGTCATCGGCAGCGGTGAGTTTCAGCACGCCGCGCTCGCTGCGCAGCTCGGTCGGGCGGTCGCCACTGCCGCTGACATGCAGGCCCCCGGCCGAGCTGATGTCGACCCCCTCGGTGCCCAGAATCTGCGAGGCCCCCACACGCACACCCGCGCCTTCGGCAGTACTTACCACACGGATACGCCCGGCGCGCATGGCGCCGAACAGGCTGGCATCAATGCTCGACGAGGGGCTGGGCAGGTGTTCGACCACCTCGCCGCTGCGGCTGTCGATACGGTTGCGACCGACGGTGATGTCGAGCGTTTCACTGGCCATGAGCAGGCCTTTGCTGTCCACGCGCGGTGCGATCAGATCGAGTGCGCCACCGGCGTTGCCCTGGCCATGCTCCAGTACCTGCAGGGTGCCACTGGCTGTGAGCGTATCGAGGTACCTGAGCTGTTGCTCCTCGAATTGCGGGGTGCCCACCACGAAACCTGCGCGGGTGGTGTTGATGAAACTGCCACCATTGAGGGTGATGCCATTGGGGTTGGCCAGTATGTAGTCGGCCGGGCGCCCGAAGATTTCCTGCGGGCCCTCGATCAGCGAGGCGTTGCGGCTGACCACTTCGTTAAGAATGGTCGAGGCGGCCTGGCCCTGGAACTGCGGGTTGGCCGCCAGGGCACCGGCCAGTTGCGAATGCCCGGCTGCGGTGGCGTTGTTCAGCACCAGGCCAGGGGTGGCAACGTTGTAGTCGATGAACTGGTTGTGTGACAGCCCCTTGGCGTTGGGCGGCACGATGTCGATCACCGGCACCCCGTGGCCATTGTGGATGACCGGGGTCCCCCCGGGGCCGCTGGCTGCTTCCAGTCCTGTCTGAGCCAGTGCGGCGCTGGGCCCGAGCACGGCGAGGAAGATTGCCCAGCGCAAGGTATCCGGGCGAACAGGCGGTAACTGCGAGAGTGTTTGCATTTTCTCGTTCTCTTTGTTGTGGGTGAATCAGATGTTCAGGGTCCAGTCCAGCACCCAGAAGCCGGGCTCCAGCAGCGGGCGGGGCAGGTCGCTGGTGTACAAGGCGCGTTGGTAGTCCAGGCGCAGGCGGCTGCCGGGCAGGGTCAGCTCCAACCCTGCGGCGGCCCCGGCCAGGCGCTGTGACGGTTTGCCTTCGGCGGTGCGAACCCAGCCCTGGTCCAGGCCGATGTAGGGGCGTATCTCGAAGGGGTGGGCCCAGGTCAGTGGCAGCGCTTGGCTGAACGTATTGCGCCAGACGGCGCTGCTGGCACCGGAGTAAGTGTGCAGACGAAAACCGCGGACAGCCGAATCGTCGCTGACCAGCAGCTGTTCGACGGCAGGCAGCGGGTCGCGGCTGTACTGCAGGGCCAGCTCGCTCTGCCAGCGCCAAGGGCTGGGTGCCGGGCCCTGACGCAGGTGCAGCAGGTTGGCGCGGTACTTGCGAAAGTCCGGGCGCAGGCGTTGAGCACCCAGGGGCGAGGGGTCGGCACCCAATGCGTCAATGCCTTGGGCAACGCCGAAGTAACCGTTCCACAGGCCACTTTCGAGCCACAGCAGGTTGAGGCCGGCCTCTAGCGTGGCCAGCGTCGGGCTCTGCTGGACGATAACAGCGCCAGCGCTGCGGTTGATCAGCTGCTTGCGGTCCAGCCGGGCGCTGGCGCTGAGCATGCCTTGCTGGTTGCGCCACAACACCCGCTCGACACTCAGGCCCTGATAGCTGCTGCTGCCGTCGGCAGCCTTGTCGCTGTAGGGGAGGGGGGCTTGATAGCTTAGCTGGCTGGCGCTGAGGGCAAAGGTCCAGGCGCCGTAGGGGATGCTGTAGTACAACGATATCCCTTGGCTTTTGCCGGGCGTATCGAGCACCGTGCGGGTCCACGACAGGCGCAGCTCATCATTGAGGCCAAGCGGGCTGTCCAGGCCAATGCCGAGGTTGATGCGGTGGCGGCCGGTCAGCTCGCTGCCCCGGTTGTCGAAGCGGCTGTCCAGGTGCCAGCGTGATGCAACCTTGCCCGGCTGCACGACCACGCGGGTGCCGCCCTGCAGTTCGCCGGGCAGCAAGGTGGCGCCCAGTTCATAGGCGCGAAGGCGGTTGAGCTGGTCCAGGCCTTGCTCAAGGTCGGGCAGGTACAGTGGCTGCCCAAGCAGGCCTGGGAAGGCACTGGAGAGGGACAGGGGCAGGTCGGGGCCTGCCAGTTCGATGGTTTCGACAAAGCCTTCGACAATGACGATGTCCAACGGCATGCCCTGTTCTGGGGGCTGTCGCAGGTAGGGTCGGCTGGTTGGGTAGCCGGCTTGTACATAACGTTGGGTGATGGCTTTGAGCAGCCGATTGATGTCGGCGATGCCCATGCAGGCAGGCGTGAGCGCACGGAGGGTGGGTGCCAGTGCCGAGTTCGAAAGCCGGTGCATGCCCGCCACGCGCACGCCATCGACTGCCCAGCAGTGATCATCGTGCGGGCGCTGGGAAGTGCTGTTGGTCGGTTCAGTCGGGGCGGGTATGCGCCGCCAGCGTTCCAGCCGCTGCTGTTGCTCCAGCTGCCGCAGCCCATGCTGTTGATCGCGTAACTGCTGGCTGGCTGGGTCGTCGGCCAGCACGTGGGGAATGGACAGCAAACCACAAAGGCAACCGGCCGACAGCCAATGGGCTATGCGGTGAATCAGGCACGGCATTGAAGCACCCCGCAAATGATGTACGGTTTTCGTACTCGTCTGCGTGGATGCTAGAAATTAAGCCACTCGTATGGATGCAGTACCCTGCCTAAGCACCTGTCAGGCAAATTCGCGCTAAGTGGTGGGAAGGTTCCTACAACTTTTGCCGGAAGGCTCTATATCAAGGGCGGATCTCGATCAGCGTTCCATCCCGTACCAGGTCCCACACTTCCTGCATGTCGCGGTTGCGCATGGCAATGCAACCATCCGTCCAGTCCAGGGTATGGAAGTACCACTCCGGGTATTCATCATTGATCGGTGTGCCGTGAATCATGATCATGCTGCCGGCATTCACGCCTGCCCGGGTCGCGCGGGCGGCATCGCTGATGTTCGGGTAATTGATGTGCATGGCCAGGTTGAAGCGGTCGCTCTGCTTGCGCCAGTCCAGCCAGTACAAGCCCTCGGGGGTTTTCTTGTCGCCTTCGCGTTCCTTGGCGCCCTTGGGCTGCTTGCCCAGCGAGATGCGGTAGGTTTTCAGCGGCTCGCCACGGCTGATCAACTGCAGGCGGCGCTCGGACTTGATCACCAGTACCTTGTCGATCAACGGTTGCATGGCTTGCTGCGAAGGCGAGGGGGTTTGCGCTGCCGGCGCGGGCTTGCGGATGATGGTTTCGGTGAAGGCCGCCTGGGACACCGAGGTAACGCAAAGGCAGAAGAGGGCAAGCAACCAGCGCATGTAACAGTATCCCTGAAGGCGTTTAGGTGTGTGGCGAAACAATCATCGGCGGCAGGTATTCATGGCCTATGGGGTAGTGCTGGCCGATGCGGTCGCGATAGTAGCATTCTAGTGTGCGAGTGACGGTGCGGAAAGCCAGCGCGTTCCACGGTATCTCATGTTCTTCGAACAGGCGCACCTCCAGGCTTTCGACACCCACGGCAAAGTCCAGGTCCGCCAACTCGGCGCGGAAGAACACATGCACCTGGTTGATGTGCGGCAGATCGAACAGCTGGTACAGGGACGTCGGCCCGACCCGGGCACAGGCTTCCTCTACGGTTTCGCGACGCGCGGCCTGGTCGAGGGTTTCGCCGTTTTCCATGAAACCGGCGGGCAGGGTCCAGAAACCCCGGCGCGGTTCGATGGCGCGGCGACACAGCAACACCTGGCTGCCCCAGGTCGGTAGCACGCCGGCCACGATGTTGGGGTTCTGGTAGTGGATGGTCTGGCAAGAGCCGCAGACGTACCGCAGGCGGCTGTCGCCCTCGGGGATCCGCTGAGTGACCGGTTGGCCGCACGCGCTGCAGAATTTCATGTGTGGTTCCTTATGTTCAAGGCTATCTTGGCGCGGCCACCGTGCCGCCGCAAGCGCTGGGGCTTGGGTGCTTCGCGGCTTTGGTGCATGATGCAACACAGGACCTGGATACGAGCGTGCGCAATGCTGGACGAGCTACTTCGCCGAATGAGCAACCACCAACCCGCGTCATTGGAAACCGACAGGCGGTTCCCCGAAGCGGCGGTCCTCTTGCCCATTACCCGCAGCGAAGCGCCCGAACTGGTTTTGACCCTGCGCGCCAAGGGCCTGTCTACCCACGGTGGTGAAGTCGCCTTTCCCGGTGGCCGCCGCGACCCGGAAGACCCGGACCTGGTCTTTACTGCCCTGCGCGAGGCTGAAGAAGAAATCGGCCTGCCTCCTGGCCTGGTGGAGGTGATTGGTCCGCTCAGCCCGCTGATTTCGCTACATGGCCTGAAAGTGACGCCATTCGTCGGGCTTATCCCGGACTTCGTCGAGTATCGCGCCAATGATGCCGAGATCGCGGCAGTATTCACCGTGCCGCTGGAATTCTTCCGCCAGGACCCGCGTGACCATACCCACCGTATCGATTACCAGGGGCGTAGCTGGTATGTGCCAAGTTACCGCTATGGTGAATACAAGATCTGGGGGTTGTCGGCGATCATGATCGTCGAGCTGGTCAACCTGCTGTTCGATGCCGGTATCAGCCTGCATCAACCCCCGGAGCGTTACATCGAAAATTGAGCGGGGCCTACCCCGCCGTCTGCGTCGCAGCCTGAGGAACAAGCATGAAATATCGCCTGGGCGACCTGCGGGTCGAGAGCCACCCCACCAGTTGGGCCGCACCCAACGCCACGCTCATTGGCAGCGTGCGCCTGCAAGCCAATGCCAGTGTGTGGTTTGGCGCGGTGTTGCGCGGTGATAACGAGCTGATCGACATTGGCGAAGGCAGCAACGTGCAGGATGGCACGGTGATGCACACTGACATGGGCTCGCCATTGACGTTGGGCAAGGGCGTGACCGTGGGCCACAATGCCATGTTGCATGGCTGCACGGTGGGCGACTACAGCCTGGTCGGTATCAACGCAGTGATCCTCAATGGCGCACGCATCGGCAAGCACTGCATCATCGGCGCCAATGCACTGATCGCCGAGGGCAAGGAAATCCCGGACGGTTCGCTGGTGATGGGCTCGCCGGGCAAGGTGGTACGCGAACTGACCGAGCAGCAGAAGCGCATGCTTGAAGCGAGTGCCGCACATTACGTGCACAATGCCCAGCGTTATGCGCAAGCGTTGGTGGTTGATGATGAGTGATGTAGCAGAGCGGCCGGTGGCATCGCCGTGCGTGAGCATTTGCGCGCTGGACGAGCAGGATATCTGCACCGGCTGCCAGCGTACCGTGGCCGAGATTGGCCGCTGGGGGCGGATGGACAACGACGAGCGCCGGGCGGTGCTCAAGCGTTGTCATGAACGGGCAGTAGAAGCCGGCCTCATCTTGCAGGCCTGACGCGCACCCTTTGGGCGTGGGCGTGCCCGCGAACACCAGCGAAGCCGGTGCCATGTACCGCGGAGGCGGCTTCGCGGGCACGCCCGCTCCCACAGGTACAGCGTCAGCCTTGAGGGCTGCACAACATCTGTGGGGGCGGGTTTACCCGCGAACGGCCCGGCGGTAATCTGTACGGCTTGCCCACAGACAGCCCGCCATGTTCTATCTGATTGCCTATATCAGCAGCGTAGTGCTGATCAACTACGCCTTCTCCAGTGCCCCGCATCTGGACATCATCTGGTCCGCCTGGGGCGGCCTGGTGTTCATCCTGCGCGACATGGTGCAAACCCGCTTCGGTCACGGCGCGCTGGTGGCCATGCTGGCGGCGCTGGTGTTGTCCTATGTCACCTCGGAGCCGGCCATCGCCCTGGCCAGCGCCACTGCGTTCTTCATTTCCGAGCTGATCGACTGGCTGGTGTTCAGCATCACCCGTCGGCCGCTGCGCGACCGCCTGTGGCTCAGTTCGGCACTGAGCATCCCGGTGGATACCTTCATTTTCTTCGGCATGATCGGCGCGCTGACCCCGGCAGTCATCGGCACCGCGATGGCCTCGAAGTTCGCCGGTGTAACCGCGGTGTGGCTGGCCATGGCATTTCGCGCCCGGCGGGCCGCCGTGGCCGGTTGATGGTGTAGAATAGCGGTCCTTTTTCAGCGGGTGGCGCCTAGCCTGGCGCGGCCCCGGATGCCTTCGAGGACCTGAAATGACCCGTATCGGAACCCCATTGTCGCCCACCGCGACCCGTGTACTGCTCTGCGGCTGTGGCGAGCTGGGCAAGGAAGTGGTAATCGAGCTGCAGCGCCTGGGCGTCGAAGTAATCGCCGTCGACCGTTACGCCAATGCTCCGGCAATGCAGGTGGCGCACCGCAGCCATGTGGTCAACATGCTCGATGGCGTTGCCCTGCGCGCGGTGATCGAAGCCGAGAAGCCGCACTACATCGTTCCGGAAATCGAAGCCATCGCCACCGCCACCCTGGTCGAGCTGGAAAACGAAGGCTTCACCGTGGTGCCCACCGCCCGCGCCACCCAGTTGACTATGAACCGCGAAGGCATCCGCCGCCTGGCTGCCGAAGAGCTGGACCTGCCAACCTCGCCGTACCACTTCGCCGACACCTATGAAGACTACGCCAAGGCCGTAGCCGACCTGGGTTACCCGTGCGTGGTCAAGCCGGTGATGAGCTCGTCGGGCAAAGGCCAGAGCCTGCTGCGCAGCGATGCTGACCTGCAGAAGTCGTGGGACTATGCCCAGGAGGGCGGCCGCGCTGGCAAGGGCCGGGTGATTGTCGAAGGTTTCATCGACTTCGAATATGAAATCACCCTGCTGACCGTGCGCCACGTGGGCGGTACCACCTTCCTTGAACCTGTCGGGCACCGTCAGGAGAAGGGCGATTACCAGGAGTCCTGGCAGCCACAGGCCATGAGCCCGAAGGCGCTGGCTGAATCGCAGCGCGTGGCCAAGGCGGTCACCGATGCCCTCGGCGGTCGCGGCCTGTTTGGTGTGGAGCTGTTCGTGAAGGGCGACCAGGTGTGGTTCAGCGAAGTGTCGCCGCGCCCGCATGACACCGGTCTGGTCACCCTGATTTCCCAGGACCTGTCGCAATTCGCCCTGCATGCCCGCGCCATTCTCGGCCTGCCGATTCCGGTGGTGCGTCAGTTCGGCCCGTCGGCCTCGGCAGTGATCTTGCCCGAAGGCCAGTCCCAACAGACCAGCTTCGCCAACCTGGGCGCAGCGCTGAGCGAGCCGGATACCGCCATTCGCCTGTTCGGCAAGCCGGAAATCAACGGTACCCGCCGCATGGGCGTGTGCCTGGCGCGTGACGAGTCGGTCGAACTGGCGCGGGCCAAGGCGACCCGTGCTTCGCAGGCGGTCAAGGTCGAGTTCTGATCCGAGAGTGCTGGGGCTGCTTCGCAGCCCTATCGCGACACAAGGCCGCTCCCACAGGGATAGTGCAGCTTCCAGGCTTACGCGATCGCTGTGGGAGCGGCCTTGTGTCGCGATAGGGCCGCAAAGCGGCCCCAGTGGCTTACAGCGTGGTATTGCGCGTCTCTTTCAGGCACAGCACGGCAATCAGGCTGATCACCGCCGCCGCCGACACATAACCGCCCACCCAGCTCAATCCCCCCATGCTCACCAGCTTCTGGGCAAAGAACGGTGCCGCCGAGGCGCCAACGATGCCGCCCAGGTTATACGCCGCCGAGGCACCGGTATAACGCACGTGGGTCGGGAACAGCTCTGGCAGCAGTGCCCCCATCGGCGCAAAGGTCACGCCCATCAGGAACAGCTCGATGGCCAGGAACAGCGCCACGCCTGCAGTCGATCCCGAGGTCAGTAGTGGCTCCATGGTAAAGCCCGAAGCTATCGCCAGCAGGCCGCCGACGATCAGTACCGGCTTGCGCCCGTAACGGTCACTGAGCCAGGCCGACAACGGTGTGGCCAGTGCCATGAACACCACCGCGAAACACAGCAGGCCAAGGAACGTTTCGCGGCTGTAGCCCAGTGTGGTCACGCCGTAGCTCAGCGAGAACACCGTGGAAATGTAGAACAGTGCATAGCACACCACCATGGCCGCAGCGCCCAGCAGGGTTGGCAGCCAGTATTTCGAGAACAGGTCGACCACCGGCATTTTCACCCGCTCGTGGCGGGCAACGGCCTTGGCGAACACCGGGCTCTCTTCGAGCTTCAGGCGCACGTACAGGCCTACCAGTACCAGTGCGGCGCTGAGCAGGAACGGAATGCGCCAGCCCCACTCGCGGAACTGCTCGTCGCTGAGCACCAGGGCCAGGGTCAGGAACAGACCGTTGGCCGCCAGGAAACCGATTGACGGCCCCAGCTGCGGGAACATGCCGAACCAGGCCCGTTTGCCTTCCGGCGCGTTTTCGGTAGCCAGCAGGGCCGCGCCACCCCATTCGCCGCCCAGGCCCAGGCCTTGGCCAAAACGCAGCAGGCAGAGAATGATCGGCGCCCACACGCCAATGCTGTCATAGCCCGGCAGCACGCCAATGGCGGTGGTGGATACGCCCATCAGCAGCAGCGAGGCGACCAGCGTCGACTTGCGGCCAATGCGGTCGCCGAAGTGGCCGAACAACGCCGAGCCCAGTGGCCGGGCGAGGAAGGCGATACCGAAGGTGAGGAAGGCGGCCAGCATTTGCGCGGTGCCCGACCCGGACGGGAAGAACACCGGGCCGATCACCAAGGCTGCGGCGGTGGCGTAGACGTAGAAATCATAGAACTCGATGGCGGTGCCGATGAAGCTGGCAGTGGCGACCCGCGCAGGCGAGTTGACGGGTGTGGCAGGCGCTTGGGCGTAAGTGCTGCTGCTTGTCATTGAATAGGTCCCTGACAGTCTGGTCCGGCTCCATGGGCTTGGCCCGCAGTGGCGTGCCCTGTAAAAGGCACGGTGACGCGGACGCCGGAGCGTTTTGTTGTGTGCGCCCGACTGACGATGGCCCAAGGGGGGTAGGGGCGGGGGGCGGGTACTGTTCGGGGGTGTTGACGCAGGACCGCAGGGCGTATCAGTGGAGCGGACTGGCCGTGGAGCGCCGGGTGCGGGTAGCAGGCGTGACGGCAGGGCTGGGTAAGCGTGACCCGAGTATAGCTATCGGGTCACGGTCCACACCAGTACCTTGCTGGCGCAATTGTCCTCTGTTTCAAGGATTTCCAGGCGATAGCGGCCTATCTTCAGGCAAACAGCGCTTTCCGGGATGCTTTCCAGCGCTTCGGTGACCAGCCCGTTGAGGGTTTTCGGCCCGCCGTCGCAGGGCAGGTGCCAGCTCAGGGTGCGGTTGATTTCGCGTAACGAAGCGGTGCCATCGATGACGAAGGTGCCATCGGGTTGCGGATGCACATGCGGGTTTTCCAGGCTTTGCTCGTCCTCGAACTCGCCGACGATCTCTTCGAGAATGTCTTCCAGGGTGACGATACCCAGTACTTCGCCGTACTCGTCCACCACCACGCCCAAGCGGCGTTGCTGCTTGTGGAAGTTCAACAACTGCATTTGCAGGGGCGTGCTTTCCGGTACGAAATAGGGTTCGTAGCAGGCGCTGTGCAGCGCTTCCAGGGTCAGCTCGGCCTTGGGCAGCAGGTGGCTGATCAGCTTGGTGTTGAGGATCGCTTCGACCTGGTTGATGTCGTTGTGGTAGACCGGCAGGCGGGTGTGGCGGCTGACGATCAACTGCTCGATGATGCGTTCGATCGGCTCGTCCAGGTTGATGCCATCCACTTCGTTGCGCGGCACCAGGATGTCGTTGACGGTGATCTTGTCCAACGACTGCAGGCCGTCGAGCAGGCCATGGCGAGGCGCTTCGTGCGGTTCATCCTCATCGAAGTCGTCGGCATCCTGCGTGTGCAGGGCCACAGCGGTGGGCTGTGCACGGAACGGGCGCAGCATGAGCTTGGCGGCGCCGTCCAGCAGGCAGGCCAGTGGCTGCAGCAGTGCGAGAGGCACTTTCAGCAGGCTGGCGCCAAGGCTCACGAACGCCTGCGGGTTACGCCGGGCCAGGCGCCGCGGCAGGTATTCGGCAAACACCAGCAAGGCGAGGGTCGCGGCCAGGCCTGCCAGCCAGAAGCCGTGCTCGCCGCTCTGGCGCTGGCCCATCAGGCAGGCCAGCCCCAGCACCAGTAGCTTGCCCAGGCTGGCGCACAGCACCAAGGCCTGGGCCGGCAGCACGGGATGGCCGTCTTCGCCGGCGCGCAGTGCGCCATTGAGCTGCAGGCGGGCAGCATCCACGGCGGTGAACAGTGCTGACCACAAAAGGGCCAGTGCCAGAGTGCCGAATAGCGGTGCGTACGGCAGGGTGTCCATGGGCGGCCGTCAGATATGCAAGATGAATTCGCGAACCAGCTTGCTGCCGAAATAGGCCAGCATCAGCAGGCAGAAACCGGCCAGCGTCCAGCGGATGGCCATGTGGCCCCGCCAACCCAGGCGGGTGCGGCCCCACAGCAGCACGCTGAACACCACCCAGGCGACACAGGCCAGCAAGGTCTTGTGCGCCAGGTGCTGGGCAAACAGGTTGTCGAGGAACAGCCAGCCGGAGATCAGCGACAGCGACAGCAGGCACCAACCGGCCCAGAGGAAGCCGAACAGTAGGCTTTCCATGGTTTGCAGTGGCGGGAAGTTGCGGATCAGCCCGGACGGGTGCTTGTTCTTCAGTTGGCGGTCCTGCAGCAGCAACAGCAGCGACTGGAACACCGCGATGGTGAACAGCCCGTAGGCCAGGATCGACAACAGGATATGCGCAAGGATGCCCGGTTGTTCATTGATCAGTGGCACCGTACCGGGGGGCGCGAACTGCGCCAGCAGTGCCGTTACCGCGCCCAGCGGGAACAGCAGCACCAGCAGGTTTTCTACCGGTATGCGCAGGCAGGCCAGCAATGTCAGGGTAATGACTGCCACGGCGATTAGGCTGGCGGCGCTGAAGAAGTCCAGGCTCAGCCCCAGCGGGGTGATCAGCTGGAAGAACAGTGCGCCGGCCTGGGCCAGCACCGCGAAGGCACCCAGCAGGCCAAGCAGGCGCTTGTCGGCCTTGCGGCCCTGGGCCAGGTGAGAGCCCTGGTAGATGGCCGCTGCTATATATAGGCCGGCGGCGATCAGGTTGGGAATGAGGCTGGGAGAGGAGACCATAAGTCCTGGTTGGCGAGCCTTTAAAGAGACGGAGTTTGGCATAGATTCTGCCGCTCTAGGAAGACTGAAGGGTTGTGTCAGGGCATTCGCGGGCACGCCCGCTTCCACAGGTACGGCCCGGGCCTGCAAGCCGTGAAGATCCTGCGGGAGCGGGCGCGCCCGCGAAGAGGCCAGCACAGCCACCGAATATCTACCAAGGTGTGCGTCGCCGCTGCACTTCGCTATAATCGCCGCCTTGCTGTGCCCGGCGGGTGTGTATTTCCCCCCTGGCACCTGACAAACCTCGGCTTTACTGGGCCTGAAAGGATCACCATGTTCGAAAACCTGACCGACCGCCTGTCACAGACGCTGCGCCATGTCACCGGCAAGGCCAAGCTGACCGAAGACAACATCAAGGACACGCTGCGCGAAGTGCGCATGGCGCTGCTCGAGGCCGACGTTGCCCTGCCGGTAGTCAAGGATTTCGTCAACAGCGTCAAGGATCGTGCGGTCGGGACCGAGGTGTCGCGCAGCCTGACCCCGGGCCAGGCTTTCGTGAAGATCGTCCAGGCCGAGCTGGAAAGCCTGATGGGCGCGGCCAACGAAGACCTCGCCCTGAACGCCGCCCCGCCTGCTGTCGTGCTGATGGCGGGCCTGCAGGGCGCCGGTAAGACCACCACTGCCGGCAAGCTGGCGCGCTTTCTTAAAGAGCGCAAGAAAAAGAGCGTGATGGTGGTGTCTGCCGACGTCTATCGTCCGGCGGCGATCAAGCAGTTGGAAACACTGGCCAACGATATCGGCGTCACCTTCTTCCCGTCCGATATCAGCCAGAAGCCGGTGGCCATCGCCGAAGCCGCCATCCGTGAAGCCAAGCTGAAGTTCATCGACGTGGTCATCGTCGACACCGCGGGCCGTCTGCACATCGACGCCGACATGATGGACGAGATCAAGGCGCTGCACGCTGCCGTCAAACCGATCGAAACGCTGTTCGTGGTCGACGCCATGACCGGCCAGGACGCTGCCAACACCGCCAAGGCCTTTGGCGAGGCGCTGCCGCTGACCGGTGTGGTGCTGACCAAGGTCGACGGTGACGCCCGTGGCGGTGCTGCGCTGTCGGTACGAGCAATCACCGGCAAACCGATCAAGTTCATCGGTATGGGTGAGAAGACCGAGGCCCTCGAGCCGTTCCACCCCGACCGCGTCGCTTCGCGCATCCTCGGCATGGGTGACGTGCTCAGCCTGATCGAGCAGGCTGAGCAGACCATCGACAAGGCCAAGGCCGACAAGCTGGCCAAGAAACTGAAGAAGGGCAAGGGCTTCGACCTCGAAGACTTCCGTGACCAGCTGCAGCAAATGAAGAACATGGGCGGCCTCGGCGGCCTGATGGACAAGCTGCCAAGCATCGGCGGGGTCAACCTGTCACAGATGGGCAACGCCCAGGGCGCGGCCGAAAAGCAGTTCAAGCAGATGGAAGCGATCATCAACTCCATGACCCCGGCCGAGCGCCGCGACCCTGACCTGATCAGCGGTTCGCGCAAGCGCCGCATTGCGTTGGGTTCCGGTACCCAGGTGCAGGACATCGGCCGGCTGATCAAGCAGCACAAGCAGATGCAGAAGATGATGAAGAAGTTTTCTGCCAAAGGCGGCATGGCCAAGATGATGCGCGGCCTCGGTGGGATGCTGCCAGGTGGCGGCATGCCAAAGCTGTAACCCCTGATTCGGGTGCCTGCCTTTTGTCGGGCAGGCGCCCAGAACCCCCGCTGTAGCGGGCAACAGCCGCGAATTTCGCGGCGCAACCGGCAAATCTGGACGGCAGGGCGAGGCCTTGCCGAAAAAGTCATTTGCAAATGTCCGTGTATTCCCCGAGAATATGCGGCCTTTTGGGCACCCGTGTGCCTATTTGGCATTCAGATTTGCAGTACCAGCTGCTGTATCAACTGCAGCACCGACTATAGGAACGATGTTCACATGGTAACCATTCGTCTGGCCCGTGGCGGCTCGAAAAAGCGCCCATTCTACCACCTGACCGTGACCAACTCGCGTAACGCCCGTGACGGCCGTTTCGTTGAGCGCGTAGGTTTCTTCAACCCAATCGCTGCTGGCGCCGAAGTTAAGCTGTCGGTCAACCAAGAGCGCGTCACCTACTGGCTGAGCCAGGGTGCACAGCCGTCTGAGCGTGTTGCTCAGCTGCTGAAGGAAGCTGCCAAGGCCGCTGCCTGAATAGTATGAACGCGACGCCAGAAAAGGCTGACGACCTCATCGTCGTTGGCAAGATTTTTTCGGTTCACGGCGTTCGCGGCGAGGTGAAGGTGTATTCCTTTACCGATCCGATTGAAAACCTGTTGGATTATCCACGCTGGACGCTTCGGCACGAAGGCAAGGTAAAGCAGGTCGAGCTGGTCAGCGGTCGTGGCTCCCAAAAGGGCCTGGTCGTGAAGCTGAAAGGTCTCGACGATCGCGATGAAGCCCGTCTTCTGAGCGGTTACGAAATCTGCATCCCGCGGAGCCTTTTGCCCAACCTGGCTGCCGACGAGTACTACTGGTACCAGTTGGTAGGTCTGAAGGTCATCAACCAGGACGAACAACTGTTCGGCAAGGTCGATCACCTGTTGGAGACCGGTGCGAACGATGTAATGGTGGTCAAGCCCTGCGCAGGCAGCCTGGATGATCGCGAGCGTCTGTTGCCCTATACGGAGCAATGTGTGCTGGCAATCGACCTCGAAGCAGGCGTGATGCGGGTCGAATGGGACGCGGACTTCTAAACGATGGGTAACCTTCGCGTAGACGTCATCACGTTGTTCCCCGAGATGTTCTCGGCCATCACGGAGTACGGCATTACCAGCCGCGCGGTGAAACAAGGGTTGCTTCAGGTGACTTGCTGGAACCCGCGGGACTACACCACAGATCGTCACCATACGGTAGATGATCGGCCGTTTGGCGGTGGTCCGGGCATGGTGATGAAAATCAAGCCTCTGGAAGACGCCCTGGTTAGCGCCAGGCAGGCGACCGGAGCAGCGGCGAAGGTGATCTACCTTTCGCCACAAGGCCGCAAGCTGACTCAGCAGGCGGTCAAAGGCCTGGCCGAACAGGAATCGTTGATCCTGATCGCCGGTCGTTATGAAGGCATCGACGAGCGCTTTATCGAGGCTCATGTCGATGAGGAGTGGTCGATTGGCGACTATGTGCTTTCCGGTGGCGAGCTGCCGGCCATGGTACTGATCGATGCGGTTACGCGACTGCTGCCCGGAGCTTTAGGGCATGTGGACTCGGCGGAAGAAGATTCCTTCACCGACGGTCTGCTCGATTGCCCGCACTACACCCGGCCTGAGGTGTATGCGGATCAGCGTGTTCCCGACGTGTTGCTAAGTGGCAACCATGCACATATCCGGCGTTGGAGGATGAAGCAGTCCCTTGGTAGGACCTTCGAACGACGCGCCGATCTTCTGGAAAGTCGCTCGCTTTCTGGAGAAGAGAAGAAGCTGCTCGAGGAATATCTCCGCGAGCGGGACGATAGTTAAACGTATCGATGGTGGATCGCGTATCCATCTTAGGAGCACAGCATGACCAACAAGATCATCCAGCAGCTCGAAGCCGAGCAGATGAGCAAGGAAATCCCGACCTTCGCACCAGGCGACACCGTTGTCGTTCAGGTTAAAGTGAAGGAAGGTGAGCGTTCCCGTCTGCAGGCGTTCGAAGGCGTTGTTATCGCCAAGCGTAACCGCGGTCTGAACAGCGCCTTCACCGTGCGCAAGATCTCCAGCGGCGTTGGCGTAGAGCGTACCTTCCAGACCTACAGCCCGCAAATCGACAGCCTGGCCGTGAAACGTCGTGGTGACGTGCGTAAAGCCAAGCTGTACTACCTGCGCGACCTGTCCGGCAAAGCCGCTCGCATCAAGGAAAAACTGTCCTGAGTGCAGTTTGCCCGGTGGCCGAGGCCGCCTAGCGAGAAAAAAGCAGCCTTCGGGCTGCTTTTTTGCGTTTTGAAACCCCAGGAATGTGATTGCCATGACGACCCGAGACCAGGAAATCCAGCGCCGCACCGAACTGTCGGTTACCCGCGTGACCAAGGCGGTGTTCCCCAATACCACCAACCACCACAACACCCTGTTCGGCGGCACCGCCCTGGCCTGGATGGACGAAGTGTCGTTCATCGCTGCCACGCGTTTCTGCCGCCTGCCGCTGGTGACCGTGTCTACCGACCGTATCGATTTCAAGCACCCGATTCCGGCGGGCTCGATCGTCGAGCTGGTGGGTACGGTGATCAAGGTCGGCAATACCAGCTTGCAGGTGCAGGTGGATGTGTTTGTCGAGAACATGTACCTGGATGGCCGTGATCGGGCAATCCATGGGGTGTTCAGCTTCGTCGCCATTGACGAGGACAAGCGCCCGGTGCCCGTGCTGCCAGGCACCTGAGCATTACGGTTGCGCTGCTGGCTCGATCAATGCCACCAAGGTCCAGCCCGGTTGTGGCTGCAATGGGTTATCAGGGCTGGCTACATGGACCCAGCCATGGCCATCGCGTGCGAACAGCAAGTTTGCCCGTTCGCCATGCAGTGCCTGGTAGGCATCCCAGCCAAAGCCTTCGGTCAGGTTGGTGCTATACAGCTCGGCGCCTTGATGCAGACGGTTGGCCAGTTGCAGGTAGGTCATCGGCTTAGCCCCCAATAGATGCCCACGGTGTTCTTCGGCCGCCCGATGCTTGTCGCTACGTTGTTTCTCCAGGCCACTGGCTAGCACGAACAGCCGGCTGTGGCCGAAATCATGACGGAACCTGGCGCAGGCCAGAGCATTGATTTCGCCGGCGGGAGAGAGGCCCAGCAAGTGCCCGAGGCCGACCAGGTCCAGATGGGCGTCGGCATGCTGCGAGGCCGGGTTGCCAAAGTAGGTCGTGAGCCCGTCCATGCGTGCGGCGCGGATGTTTTCCCAGCTGGAGTCCGTCAGCAAAACCCGGCAGCCCAATTGTTGAAGGGCTTTGGCGATGGCCCGGGCCGGTTCGTTGGCGCCGACGATGAGAAACCCGCTGGGTGCCGGTTCGGCGACCTTGAGCAAGCGTGCCAGCGGCCTGGCCGTGGCGCTTTGCAGTACCACCGTGCCAATGATTACCGCGAAGGTCAACGGTACCAGCAGCAAGGCATCCTGGTGGCCGGCCTGGTGCAGGCGGATCGCAAAAATAGCGGAAACCGCCGCAGCAACGATGCCGCGTGGCGCAATCCAGGCCAGCAGCGCGCGCTCCCGCCAGTTGAGTGTCGAGCCCAGTGTGGCCAGCCAAACGTTGAGCGGGCGTGCAAGCAGCTGGATCACCAGCAACAATGCCAGCACAGCGGGGCCAAGGCCCAGCAGGGCATGCAGGTCAAGGCGTGCAGCCAGCAGGATGAACAGGCCGGAGATCAGCAGCACACTGAGGTTTTCCTTGAAGTGCAGGATTTGCCGCACATCAACCCCGCGCATGTTGGCCAGCCACATGCCCATCACGGTCACCGCCAGCAGCCCGGACTCGTGCACGATCTGGTTGGCGGCGATGAAAATGCCCAGTACCGCCGCCAAAGACGCGAGATTGTGCAGATATTCTGGTAGCCACTGTTCGCGCATGATTTGCCCCAGTACCCAGCCCCCTGCCGCGCCCAGGGCGGTACCGCAGAAGATCACACCGGCAAAAGTGATAAGGCTCTGGCTCAGGCCGTTACCCTCGGCGCTGGCGATGATGAAGCTGTATACCACCACGGCGAGCAGTGCGCCGATGGGGTCGATCATGATCCCTTCCCAGCGCAGGATGTTCGCGATCGCAGACTTTGGCCGCACCACGCGCAGCATCGGCACGATCACCGTGGGGCCGGTCACCAGCGTCAGGGTGCCGAAAAGAATCGCCAGCGGCCAGTCGAACCCGAGCAGCCAGTGGGTTGCCAGTGCAATCACCAGCCAGGTGACCAGTGCACCCACCGTGACCAGGCGATGCACCACGCTGCCGATCTCGCGCCACTGCGACAGGTGCAGGGTCAGGCTGCCTTCGAACAGAATCAGCGCCACCGCCAGCGACACCAGCGGCATCAGCAATGGACCGAACAGCGCCTCGGGGTCGAGCCATCCCAGCGCTGGGCCGGCAAGGATCCCGGCCAACAACAGAAACAGAATCGCCGGCAGCTTCAGGCGCCAGGCCAGCCACTGGCAGGCGAGCGCTGCTGCGCCGATGCCGCCCACACTCAGAAGGATCTGCTGTTCGCTCATGCGGGCTCCCTATGCCGACGTTGTTATGAAAGACTAAGCGCCATTTCGTCGTTTGCCACCGAGATTTCATGCCCGCCCTCGACCACCCCCTGATCGACCAGTTCCTTGACGCCCTATGGCTGGAAAAAGGCCTGTCCGACAACACCCGCGTGTCCTACCGCAGCGACCTGGCCCTGTTCAATGGCTGGCTGCAGGAGCATTCGGTATCGCTGCCAGACGCCGGCCGCGACCTGATCCTCGATCACCTGGCCTGGCGCCTGGATCAGGGCTACAAGCCACGTTCCACGGCGCGTTTCCTCTCCGGCCTGCGCGGCTTTTTCCGTTACCTGCTGCGGGAAAAGCTGGTGGCCATCGACCCGACCCTGCAGGTCGACATGCCGCAATTGGGCAAGCCGCTACCCAAGTCGCTGTCCGAAGCCGACGTCGAAGCCCTGTTGCAGGCTCCGGACCTGGGCGAAGCCATTGGCCAACGCGACCGTGCCATGCTCGAAGTGCTCTACGCGTGCGGCCTTCGGGTTACCGAACTGGTCAGCCTGACCCTCGACCAGGTCAACCTGCGCCAGGGTGTGCTGCGGGTGATGGGCAAGGGCAGCAAGGAGCGCCTGGTGCCCATGGGTGAAGAGGCGGTGGTGTGGTTGGAGCGCTACCAGCGCGATGGTCGCGCCGAACTGCTCAATGGCCGACCCAGCGACGTGCTGTTCCCCAGTCAGCGCGGCGAGCAGATGACGCGCCAGACCTTCTGGCACCGGATCAAACACCACGCACGGGTTGCCGGCATCGACAAGCCGCTGTCGCCGCACACCCTGCGGCATGCCTTCGCCACCCACCTGCTCAACCACGGTGCCGACTTGCGGGTGGTGCAGATGCTGCTGGGCCACAGTGACCTGTCGACCACGCAGATCTATACCCACGTCGCCAAGGCCCGCCTGCAGCAGTTGCACGCCCAGCACCACCCGCGTGGATGAATGTTTTTCATGTTCCGCCGACCGGTCCTTGCGACCCCCTTCACGGGCAGCGTGATGTGGTAGGCTTGAGCGGTTTGCACCAAGGGCCGCACGGTCACCGCGTTTTTTCCGCAGGTGGCGCCCTCCGGCCCCTGTCCGCCTTCAGGAGTTCCCATGCGCGTGACCCAGTTTTTCGCCGCCGCCGCGTTGGCGCTGGCCAGTACCTTTGCCGTTGCCGCGGCAACCGATAGCAACGCCGGTGCCGAGCAGGCCATCCGTAAATCGTTGCAGAACCTCGAGTTGGAAGTGCCCGTGGAAAGCGTGGCCAGCAGCCCGCTCAACGGCCTGTATGAAGTCAAGCTGCAGGGCGGCCGCGTGCTATACGCCAGCGCTGACGGCCAGTTCGTGATGCAGGGCTACCTGTTCCAGATCCAGGACGGCAAGCCGGTCAACCTCACCGAAAAAACCGAACGCCAAGGTATCGCCAAGCTCATCAACGGCATTCCAGCCGCCGAGATGGTGGTTTATCCTGCCAAAGGCGAGACCAAGTCGCACATCACCGTGTTCACCGACACTACCTGCCCGTACTGCCACAAACTGCACGCCGAAGTGCCTGAGTTGAACCGTCGCGGTATCGAAGTGCGCTATGTCGCCTTCCCGCGTCAGGGCCTCGGTTCGGCGGGTGACCAGCAGTTGCAGGCGGTGTGGTGCTCCAGCGACCGCCGTGGGGCGATGGACAAAATGGTCGAAGGTGAAGAAATCAAGGCCGCCAAGTGCACCAACCCGGTCAGCAAGCAGTTCCAGCTGGGTCAGTCGATCGGTGTCAACGGCACGCCGGCCATTGTTCTTGAAAGCGGCCAGGTCATTCCGGGCTACCAGCCGGCACCGCAGGTCGCCAAGCTGGCACTTGCCAAGTAATCCAGTTCAGTACGCCGTCGTCATGGGGTGACGGCAAGTTTCACGGTCGGCAAACGTGTCGGCCGTTCAATGGGGAGTTCACAGTGAAACCGGTCAAAGTAGGCATCTGTGGGTTGGGGACCGTCGGTGGCGGAACCTTCAATGTACTTCAGCGCAACGCCGAGGAGATTGCCCGCCGTGCCGGGCGCGGTATTGAAGTGGCACAGATCGCCATGCGCTCGCAGAACCCGAACTGCCAGATTACCGGTACCCCCATTACCGCTGACGTGTTCGAAGTTGCAAGCAACCCGGAGATCGACATTGTCATCGAGCTGATCGGTGGCTATACCATCGCCCGCGACCTGGTGCTGAAGGCCATCGAAAACGGCAAGCACGTGGTCACTGCCAACAAGGCGCTGATTGCCGTGCACGGCAACGAAATCTTCGCCAAAGCTCGCGAGAAGGGCGTGATTGTCGCTTTCGAGGCGGCCGTAGCCGGTGGCATCCCGGTGATCAAGGCCATCCGCGAAGGCCTGTCGGCCAACCGCATCAACTGGCTGGCTGGCATCATCAACGGCACTGGCAACTTCATCCTCACCGAAATGCGTGAGAAGGGCCGTGCCTTCCCGGACGTGCTGGCCGAAGCTCAGGCGCTGGGCTACGCCGAAGCCGACCCGACCTTTGACGTAGAAGGCATTGACGCTGCGCACAAGCTGACGATCCTGGCGTCTATCGCGTTCGGTATCCCGCTGCAGTTCGACAAGGCCTATACCGAAGGTATCACCCAGCTGACAACGGCAGACGTGAACTACGCCGAGGCGTTGGGCTACCGCATCAAGCACCTGGGCGTGGCGCGTCGCACCGCCGAAGGTATCGAGCTGCGCGTGCACCCGACGCTGATCCCGGCCGACCGTCTGATCGCCAACGTCAACGGCGTGATGAACGCTGTCATGGTCAACGGTGATGCTGCCGGCTCCACCCTGTACTACGGTGCCGGCGCGGGTATGGAGCCTACCGCTTCGTCAGTGGTCGGCGACCTGGTCGACGTGGTCCGTGCCATGACCTCCGACCCGGAAAACCGTGTGCCGCACCTGGCCTTCCAGCCAGACTCGCTGTCGGCCCACCCGATCCTGCCGATCGAAGCCTGCGAAAGCGCTTACTACCTGCGCATCCAGGCCAAGGATCACCCGGGCGTACTGGCCCAGGTCGCCAGCATCCTCTCGGAGCGCGGTATCAACATCGAGTCGATCATGCAGAAGGAAGCCGAGGAACAGGATGGCCTGGTGCCAATGATCCTGGTGACCCATGGCGTGGTCGAGCAGCGTATCAATGACGCCATCGTCGCCCTGGAAGCCCTGCAGGACGTGGTCGGCAAGGTTGTGCGCATTCGCGTCGAGCAGCTCAACTAACAAATATTGCCGATGGGCCGCCCGCGCGGCCCCGGCCCCAGCATCGAAGGTTTGCACCCATGCGCTATATCAGTACCCGCGGCCAGGCACCGGCCCTGAATTTCGAAGACGTTCTGCTGGCTGGCCTGGCCAGCGACGGCGGCCTCTACGTGCCGGAAAACCTGCCACGCTTCACCCAGGAAGAAATCGCCTCGTGGGCCGGCTTGCCCTACCACGAGCTGGCCTTCCGCGTGATGCGCCCGTTCGTCGAAGGCAGCATCGCCGACGCCGACTTCAAGAAGATCCTCGAAGAAACCTACGGCGAGTTCGCCCACGCTGCGGTCGCCCCGTTGCGTCAGTTGAACAGCAACGAGTGGGTGCTGGAGCTGTTCCACGGCCCGACCCTGGCGTTCAAGGACTTTGCCCTGCAGTTGCTCGGCCGCCTGCTTGACCATGTGCTGGCCAAGCGCAACGAGCGCGTGGTCATCATCGGTGCCACCAGCGGTGATACCGGTTCTGCTGCAATCGAAGGCTGCCGCCGTTGCGACAACGTCGACATCTTCATCCTGCACCCGCACCAGCGTGTATCGGAAGTGCAGCGCCGCCAGATGACTACCATCTTTGGCGACAACATCCACAACATCGCCATCGAAGGCAACTTCGACGACTGCCAGGAAATGGTCAAGGCCAGTTTCGCCGACCAGTCGTTCCTCAAGGGCACCCGCCTGGTCGCCGTCAACTCGATCAACTGGGCGCGGATCATGGCCCAGATCGTCTACTACTTCCATGCAGCCCTGCAGCTGGGTGGCCCGGCGCGCTCGGTGGCGTTCTCGGTACCGACCGGCAACTTCGGCGACATCTTCGCCGGCTACCTGGCGCGCAACATGGGCCTGCCGGTCAGCCAATTGATCGTCGCCACCAACCGTAACGACATCCTGCACCGCTTCATGAGCGGCAACCAGTACGTCAAGGAAACCCTGCACGCGACCCTGTCGCCGTCGATGGACATCATGGTCTCGTCCAACTTCGAGCGCCTGCTGTTCGACCTGCATGGCCGCAACGGTGGTGCGATTGCCGAGCTGATGGCCAACTTCAAGCAAGGTGGCGGCTTCAGCGTCGAGCAAGACCGCTGGACCGAAGCCCGCAAACTGTTCGACTCGCTGGCTGTCAGCGACGAGCAAACCTGCGAGACCATCGCAGAAGTGTTCGCCGCCACCGGTGAAGTGCTCGACCCGCATACCGCAATCGGCGTCAAGGCTGCCCGCGAGTGCCGCCGCAGCCTGGACACGCCAATGGTGGTGCTGGGTACCGCGCACCCGGTCAAGTTCCCGGACGCGGTGGAGAAGGCCGGTGTGGGCAAGGCGCTGGAGCTACCCGCGCACCTCAGCGACCTGTTCAGCCGTGAAGAGCGTTGCACGGTACTGGCCAATGACCTGAAGGCTGTACAGGGCTTTGTCAGCCAGCATGGCAACCGCGGCAAGCCGCTGTAATTGCATGGCGTTTGGGGCTGCAGCGCAGCCCCAACGTCTCAGCCTTTTCCCTCCGGTCTATCAGAAACATCCTATTCGGCCTGCCGAGCGCCAAGCATAAATTAGCCGGTCCTCCCATCAGGAGCGGCTCATGCACCAGCCCTATGTGTTGATTCACCAGGCTCGCCCATCTCACCAGATCCTCTTGCACCAGGCCCTCAATGGCCAAGGCGTCTTCAACGTGCGCATCAGCGAAAGCGTCGCTGACCTCGACGCCTGCCTCTGCGCTGAGCGTCGCCCTGACTTGCTGATCCTTGACCACGCCATGCCAGCCCGGGCCGGCCTTGCTTTGCTCGCCCAGCAGCGGCGAGTGCGCGCATTGCTGTTCGTCGGCCGGCCTGCCCCAACGCGTCAAAACCTTGCCCAGGAGGCCAGAAAATGTGGCATGTGGGTGCTCGACGAGTTGCCCTGGCCGCTGTCGATGCCACGCCTGCAGCACGCCTTGCAAACACTGCAGGTGCGCCCAGGGTCGCGTATTCAAACTGTCATGCCAGCCCCGCATGCTCACTGAAGCGGGCGCGCTTGACGAACTTTCTGCGGCGCCTGCTGGTCAGTTACTTTAGGTCCCACCACGCAGCGAGTGATCCGGATGGAAAGAATCTGCAGCCTGCTCAACGAAGCCCTGACGCCCTATCAGACCCACCTCGGCATCGCCGATCCCAGTGGTAATCGTCAACTGACCGTTCACGACCCTCTCTCAGGTATTACCTTGCGGCGCACGGTCAGCGAGCGCCAATTGCAGGAGCAACGCCTGCTGATCGACCTCGTGGACGGCTTGCACCGAGACCTGCAGATAGCTGAGGGGCGGTTGCAGCCGTGTGTCATTGCAGCATTGCAGCATCGCCAGCAACCGCGGGGAACCTTTGCCTGAGTGGCTTATCAGACAGTGTAGGGGCAGTCAGCCAGTGCTTTGCTCCGGCGCTGGCAAGGCTGTCACGGGAAGTCCTCAAGGGCTTTCGCTTGGCCCCGGGCGTCTTCCCCAGCGCCTGGGGTTTCTTTTTCTGGGCAGGCACGTATCCCGCGGCTGCTCCTGCAATGACGGTGCAGACCGGTTGGGCTTAATTGTCCTCAAAGAAACGCCGGCTTTCCTCCAGATAGTCCTCCCGCAATGCCAGGTCCAGCCAGCGGGCATACAACCCTGGCAACACATCCCGGCGCAGGGTGGGCAGCAACTGGTCGATGTGGGCAACTGCCGCACGCCCCAATTCGCTGTCTGAACAGCCCACATGCAGAAACTGGTAGCGATCCACGCCCTGCACAGTATGAAACTGGTAGTCAGCCAGTGACCCGCCTTGTTGTTGGATCAGGTAGCGCACTTCAGGCCAGTAGCCGAGCACGAGGCGCAGGCGCCCCAACTGCTGCATCTGCAGCAGGTTGGCGGTGGCCTCGTTGCCGTAGTGGCGGCTGAGCGCGCTGTCGGGTAACTGGCGCAAGATGCTGTCAATCTGCGTGCCGTAGCTGCGTTCTGCGACAATCCCAAGCTTTAGCGGCGCCTTGCTCAGTAGGCCATGCAGGTCCACCTGCTGGCCGTCGAGGTAGGGTGCCACCAGCGCCTGGTTTTCCTTGCGCAACACCAGGCCGCCGCTGAGCACGCCCAGCGATGGAACAGAAAAATGCACATATTTGGCCCGTTCCGGTGTCCACAGCAGGGTGGGGTCGCAGGTGAAGGTGTCACGGTCTTGCAGCATCTGCAGGCTGCGGGCGCGGTTGACCCGCACGATGCTGTGTTCGTACTCGGGCATTTGCCTTATCAGCAGCGGTAACAACTGGTCGATGACCCCCCGGCCTTCTTCCGCGCCATCAAAAATGGTGAACGGTGGCAGGTCGCGTACCAGCCAGAAGAGGTGCTCCTTGGCATTTGCGGGCTGCAACAGCAACGCAGGTAGCAGCCCGCAGAGCAGGACCAGGTGGCGTAGGCAGCGGGGCGTGCACATGGAACCGGTCAGCGCCAGGATCAGACCGTGCCCGCTGCGCGCAGGCTGGCTATGGCCGCTGCGTCGTAGCCCAGGCTGCCGAGCAGCGCCTCGGTATGCTCGCCCAAGGCCGGGCCGACCCATTCGCTAGAGCCGGGAGTCTCCGACAGCTTGGGCACGATGCCGGGCATGTGGAATGGCTTGCCATCCGGCAACTTGGCCTGCAGGAACATCTCGCGTGCCAGGTACTGGGGGTCGTTGAACATGTCTTCGGCCGAATAGATACGGCTGGCCGGCACTTCGGCAGTGGTCAGCACCTGCATCAGTTGCTCCAGTGGGAGGCTGTTGGCCCAGCGGTCGATTACCCCATACAACTCGTCACGACGCAGGTCGCGGCCGTCGTTGCTGGCCAGGGTTGGGTCGTCGGCGAGGTCATCGCGACCGATGGCCTGCATGAAGCGCTTGAAGATCGCATCACCGTTGGCGCCGATCTGTACATGCTTGCCGTCGGCGCTTGTGTGGATGGAGGAGGGCGTGATGCCTGGCATGATGTTGCCGGTGCGTTCGCGGATGAAGCCGAACACATCGAATTCCGGGACCATGCTCTCCATCATGGCAAAGATCGCCTCGTACAGGGCCACGTCCACCACCTGCCCCTGGCCGCCATTGACTTCCCGGTGGCGCAGCGCCATCAGCGCGCCGATCACCCCCCACAGGGCGGCAATCGAGTCCCCGATGGAAATCCCGGTGCGCACTGGCGGGCGGTCATCGAAACCGGTGATGTAGCGCAGGCCGCCCATCGACTCGCCTACGGCACCGAAGCCTGGCTGGTCTTTCATCGGCCCGGTCTGGCCAAAGCCCGACAGGCGCACCATCACCAGGCGCGGGTTCAGCGCATGCAGCACATCCCACCCCAAACCAAGTTTTTCCAGCACGCCCGGGCGAAAGTTTTCGATCAGGATGTCGGCCTCGGCCAGCAGGCGCTTGAGGATATCGCGGCCCTCGGGGTGCTTGAGGTTGAGGGTGAGCGACTGCTTGTTGCGGGCCTGCACGAACCACCACAGCGAGGTGCCCTCGTACAGCTTGCGCCACTTGCGCAGCGGGTCGCCGCCATCGGGCGATTCGACCTTGACCACTTCGGCGCCGAATTCGGCACAGATACGCGAGGCGAACGGCCCGGCGATCAGGGTACCGAGTTCGACAACTTTAAGGCCGGCGAGGGGTTTGCTGGGCGTCGACATGGGGTGTCCGTGGCAGTTGGGCAGAGCCGTGGTTTTATCACACGTCGGTTACGCCGGGTACTGCTGCGGGGCATGGAAGGTGCGGATGGGGTAGACTGTGCCACTTTCTTTTGCACGAAGCCCGTCGACCATGGCCCAGCCGTCCACCACCTACAAGTTCGAATTGAATCTCACCGACCTTGATCGCAATGTCTACGAAAGCGTCAAACAGACTATCGCTCGGCACCCTTCGGAAACCGAAGAGCGCATGGCAGTTCGTTTGTTGGCGTACGCGCTCTGGTACAACGAGAACTTGTCGTTTGGCCGCGGCCTGTCGGATGTCGATGAGCCAGCGCTGTGGGAAAAGAGCCTGGACGATCGCGTGCTGCACTGGATTGAAGTTGGCCAGCCTGATGCCGATCGTCTGACCTGGTGCTCGCGTCGTACCGAACGCACCAGCTTGCTGGCTTACGGCAGTCTGCGAGTGTGGGAAGGCAAAGTGGTGAGCGCGGTCAAGAACCTGAAAAACCTGAGCATTGCCGCTGTGCCGCAAGAGGTGCTGGAAACCCTGGCGACCGACATGCCGCGTAGCATCAAGTGGGACGTGATGATCAGTGAAGGTACGGTATTCGTGACTGATGACCGTGGCCAGCATGAAGTACAACTGCAGTGGCTGCTCGGTGAGCGTGGTTGAAGCAACCCATGCGTATCGAACCTCGTCCGCTGCCGCCGACCCTGCCATTTCTGGGTAACCTGCCACCCTTGCTGACCCGCCTTTACGCCGCGCGCGGCGTGCAGAGCGAGGCCGAGCTGGACAAAAGCCTGGCACGCCTGCTGCCGTACCAGCAGCTCAAGGGCATCGAGGCCGGTGTGGACCTGCTGGTCGAAGCGATCGACCAGCGCCAGCGCATCCTCATCGTCGGCGACTTCGATGCCGACGGTGCCACCGCCAGCACCGTCGGGGTGCTGGGCCTGCGCCTGCTGGGTGCGGCCCATGTCGATTACCTGGTGCCCAACCGCTTCGAGTATGGCTACGGCCTGACCCCGGAAATCGTCGAGGTGGCGTTGCAGCGCCAGCCGCAGTTGCTGATTACCGTGGACAACGGCATTTCCAGTGTTGACGGCGTGGCGGCCGCCAAGGCCGCCGGGCTCAAGGTTCTGGTCACCGACCACCACCTGCCGGGCGAGCAGTTGCCCGATGCCGATGCCATCATCAACCCCAACCAGCCGGGCTGCAGCTTTCCGAGCAAGTCACTGGCCGGGGTAGGGGTGATCTTCTATGTGTTGATGGCCCTGCGCGCTCGCTTGCGCAGCCTTGGGCGCTACGAGGCGCAGCCACAGCCGAACATTGGCGAGCTGCTCGATCTGGTGGCACTGGGCAGTGTTGCTGACGTGGTACCGCTGGATGCCAACAACCGCATCCTGGTGCACCAAGGCCTCGAGCGCATCCGCGCCGGCCGAGCCCGACCGGGGCTGAAGGCCATTCTCGAAGTGGCTCGCCGTGATCACCGGCGCATCACCTCGACCGACCTCGGTTTCATCCTCGGCCCGCGGTTGAACGCCGCAGGGCGGCTGGACGACATGAGCCTGGGTATCGAATGCCTGCTGTGCGAAGACGCGGCGCTGGCCCAGGACATGGCCCAGCAGCTGGACGACCTGAACCAGGACCGCAAGTCCATCGAGCAGGGCATGCAGCGCGAGGCCCTGGCCCAGCTCAAGGACCTGCCGGTCGAGTCCATGCCCTACGGCTTGTGCCTGTTCGATGCCGATTGGCACCAAGGGGTGATCGGTATTCTGGCGTCGCGTCTGAAGGAACGTTACCACCGGCCGACCATTGCATTCGCTGATGCTGGCGACGGCATGCTCAAAGGTTCGGCGCGCTCGGTGCCGGGGTTCCATATTCGCGATGCGCTGGATGCCGTGGCCGCGCGCCACCCGCACCTGATCAGCAAGTTCGGCGGCCACGCCATGGCTGCCGGGTTGTCGTTGCCAGAAGGCAACTTCCCGGCATTCGCCGAGGCCTTCGACGAAGAAGTGCGGCGTCAACTGCGCGAAGAAGACCTGACCGGCCGGCTGTTGTCCGACGGCAGCCTGGCGGTAGAGGAGTTCCACCTCGACCTGGCCAAGGCCCTGCGCCATGCCGGCCCATGGGGCCAGCACTTCCCTGAGCCATTGTTCCATGGCGTGTTCCAGCTGGTGGAGCAGCGTGTGGTTGGCGAGCGGCACCTGAAGGTGGTGCTCAAGAGCGAGTGTGGCTCGGTACGGCTGGATGGCATTGCCTTCGGCGTCGACCGCGAAGTGTGGCCGAACCCGACCGTGCGTTGGGTCGAGTTGGCGTACAAGCTGGATGTGAACGAGTTTCGCGGCAATGAAAGTGTGCAGTTGATGATTGCCCACATGGAGCCGCGCTGACGGTTGTGCGGGGCTTGCCTTGATTCTTGTGGTGTAGCGGAAATCCAGCGCCGCCCGTGCGGCGCATCGCGACGCAAGGCCGCTCCCACATTTGTTGCAACGTGCCAATCCTGCAATGCCATGGTTGCGCGCCTTGTCGGTCTGACGATGCCTGTGCGTTGTCGCTGTTATCGCCCCACCAGCCTTCAGTCATGCGCCAAGGCTGACAACCATGGCCTCACAGACATGGCCACGTTGCAACAAATGTGGGAGCGGCCTTGCGTCGCGATGCGCCGCGCGGGCGGCGCTCGATCTCACCGGCGACATCACCTTAGAGCCTGACACCCGCACCCCATACCCCACCCAAAATCCCACGGAACCTCCCCCCCACCCATTCTGGTCTAGTCTGAAGTTATGACCGGACCTGGGCCAGGGACGTGTAATTGAGTGTCCAGGCCGGATCACCATTGGAGTCCTTGGGAGGTGCCCTCATGAGCCTGCTGCTCGAGCCTTACACCCTGCGTCAGCTGACCTTGCCCAACCGCATCGCCGTGTCACCAATGTGCCAGTATTCAGCCGTCGATGGCTTGGCCAACGACTGGCATCTCGTCCATTTAGGCAGCCGCGCCGTCGGTGGCGCCGGCCTGGTAATCACTGAAGCCGTGGCGGTGACCGCCGATGGCCGTATCACTGCCGAAGACCTGGGCCTGTGGGACGACGCCCAGATCGCGCCGTTGCAGCGCATCACCCGCTTCATCAGTGCCCAGGGGGCCGTGCCTGGCATCCAGCTGGCCCACGCGGGGCGCAAAGCCAGTACCTACCGCCCGTGGCTTGGCAAACAGGGCAGCGTCAAACTGGAGGAGGGCGGCTGGCAGCCGGTGGGGCCATCGAAGATTGCCTTCGATCCGCAGCACACGCCTCCACGCGAGTTGAGCCAGGACGAGATTCAGGAGGTGATCGCCGCCTTCGTCGCCTCGACCGAGCGCGCCTTGAAGGCTGGATTCAAGGTGGTGGAAATCCATGCTGCCCATGGCTACCTGCTGCACCAGTTCCTGTCACCGCTGAGCAACCAGCGCCGTGATCAATATGGCAGTTGCTTCGAAAACCGTATCCGCCTGACCCTGGAGGTGGTCGAGGCCGTGCGCAAAACCTGGCCTGCCGAATTGCCGCTGTTCGTGCGGGTATCGGCTACCGATTGGGTGGAGGATGGCTGGAATCCGGATGAAACCGTCGAACTGGCACGCCGCCTGCGGAGTTTGGGCGTGGATCTAATCGATGTTTCTTCTGGTGGCACCTCGGTCAACGCCGAGATCCCCACCGGCCCCGGCTACCAGACCCGCTTTGCCGAGCGCGTGCGCAAGGAATCGGAAATCGCCACCGGCACCGTGGGCATGATCACCGAACCGGCCCAGGCCGAGCACATCCTGCGCACCGGCCAGGCCGATATCATCTTCCTCGCCCGCGAACTGTTGCGCGACCCGTACTGGCCTCTGCATGCCGACGACGACCTGGGCGGCAACAAGGCCACCTGGCCTGCGCAATACCAGCGCGCGACCAGCCGCGCCAACCCGATTCACGAGTCGGATTTGCGCGACTGACCCATGCCTTGCGCGGCCCCTGCAGGAGCGGCCGTGTTTCGCGAAAGGGCCGCAAAGCGGCCCTGGGTTCAGCTATAGGCAGCCTTGCTGAGAATATCGCTTACCCATTGGTTGATGCTTTTTTCAGCCAGCTCTGCCTTGGCCGCCACACTGGCGTGAAGGGTAGGCTCAAGGCGCAGGCTGAGTTTGCCGGAATACGTTTTGTGCGGTTCCCGCCCAAGGCGTTCGCAAGTCTCAAGATAATCGTCAACGGCTTCTTCAAATGCCTGGCGCAACTCACTGATTGATTCGCCATGAAAACCTATCACGTCGCGAATACCGGCGACATGGCCGATCAACAACTGGTCTTCGTCGCTGTATTCGATACGAGCGGCGTATCCGCGGTAAGTCATTACATTCATGGTAATACTCCTGCCTGCTCAATGAACTGGCGGGCGTCTCTTAGTTGATAGGGCTTGGCGTGCCTGTCCGGATGAGGGCGGTGGAAGGTTGCCACTGCTCCATTGAGTTCAAAGCGAACCCGTGATCCTCTTCCTTCTACGACCCTGGCACCCAGCGATACCAGCAGAGACTCCACCCGCGCCCACTCCAGTGTTCTGGGAGCCGGCCTTTTAAGTAATGCTTCAAGTGTGGCTTGCTGATGATTATTCGTGGTATCAGATTATGATACCAATCAAGAGAGCTCAATGAACGTGCAGTAGGAGGGAGTAGATCACGGTTGAAGGAAAATTCTGAGACGTTGGCCGAGGGGCATTCAGCCCCTCGGTCAACGCGAGCACTTAGTGCTTGATCATCACATGCCGCACACAGGTGTAGTCCTCCAGCCCATACATCGACATGTCCTTGCCATACCCCGAATGCTTCTGCCCGCCATGGGGCATTTCGCTGACCAGCATGAAGTGGGTATTCACCCAGGTGCAGCCATACTGCAAGCGCGCCGCCAGGCGGTGGGCGCGGCCGGTGTCGCGGGTCCATACCGATGAGGCCAGGCCGTAGTTGGAGTCGTTGGCCCATTCCAGTGCCTGCGCTTCATCGGTGAAGCGGGTGACCGAAACCACCGGGCCAAACACTTCGTTGCGCACGATCTCGTCGTCCTGCAGGGCGTCGGCCAGTACGGTAGGCTCGAAGAAAAAGCCATCGCCCGCTATTGGCTTGCCACCGGTTACCAGACGAATGTGCGGCTGGGCGATGGCCCGCTGCACCAACCCGGCGACCTTGTCGCGGTGCTGGGCACTGATCAGCGGACCCAGTTCGGTTTCTTCGGATTCCTGCAAGCCCGGCTTGAGGCTGGCTACGGCTTTACCCAGGCGTTCGACGAAGCGCTCGTAGATCCCGTCCTGGACGTACAGGCGGCAGGCTGCGGTGCAGTCCTGGCCAGCGTTGTAGAAGCCGAAGGTGCGGATGCCGTCGATGGCGGCATCGATGTCTGCGTCATCGAACACCAGCACCGGCGCCTTGCCGCCCAGCTCCATGTGCATGCGTTTCACGCTGTCGGCGGTGGCGCTGATGATGTGCGCGCCAGTGGGGATCGAGCCGGTCAGCGACACCATGCGCACCTTTGGATGGCTGACCAGCGGGTTGCCGACGGTCTGGCCGCGGCCGAAGAGAATGTTCAGCACCCCCGGCGGCAGCAAGTCCTGGGCCAGCTCGCCCAGGCGCAGGGCCGTCAGTGGCGTCAGTTCGGATGGCTTTATCACCACCGTGTTGCCGGCAGCCAGGGCCGGGGCGATCTTCCAGGCGAGCATCATCAGCGGGTAGTTCCACGGCGCGATGGAAGCCACCACGCCCAATGGATCGCGCCGGATCATCGAGGTGTGGCCCGGCAGGTACTCGCCTGCCGCCGAGCCGCCCAGGCAGCGCGCAGCACCGGCAAAGTAACGGAACACGTCGGCAATCGCCGGGATCTCGTCATTCAGGGCAGCGCTCAGGGGCTTGCCGCAGTTCTGCGATTCCAGCCGGGCCAATTCATCGGCATGGGCTTCGATGGCGTCGGCCAGCGCCAGCAAGGCCTGCGAACGTTCTTTAGGGCTGGTTTGCGACCAGCTGTCGAAGGCTTGGTCGGCAGCGCGTACGGCGCTGTCTACCTGTGCCTCGGTGGCTTCGTTGATCTGCGCCAGGGCAGTGCCCAGCGCCGGGTTGAGTACGGTCCAGGCCGGGCCTTGGCCAGCGACCAGCTGGCCATTGATCAGCATCTGCGTTTGCATCGGGGGCTCCTCCAGGGTCATTTGCCACCGCCCGCGACGCTGTCGCCGCCACGGGTCAGGTAATAGGCGCCAAGAATCGGCAGCATGGTCACCAGCATCACCAGCATGGCGACAACGTTGGTCACGGGCACGTCGCGCGGGCGGCTGAGCTGGTTGAGCAGCCAGATCGGCAGGGTGCGCTCATGGCCGGCGGTGAACGTGGTGACGATGATTTCATCGAACGACAAGGCAAAGGCCAGCATGCCGCCCGCCAGCAGCGCCGAGCCGAGGTTGGGCAGGACGATGTAGCGGAAGGTCTGCCAACCGTCGGCACCAAGGTCCATCGAGGCTTCGATCAGGCTTTGCGAGGTACGCCGCAGGCGGGCGATCACGTTGTTGTAGACGATCACCACGCAGAACGTGGCGTGGCCGACTACGATGGTGAACACCCCGGGCTCTATCCCCAGCGTCTTGAACGCCGAGAGCAGGGCGATGCCGGTGATGATGCCTGGCAGGGCGATGGGCAGGATCAGCACCAGCGAAATGCTCTCCTTGCCGAAGAAGCTGCGCCGATAGAGCGCCGCCGAGGCCAGCGTACCGAGCACCAGTGCGATCAAGGTGGCCAGGCAAGCCACCTGCAGCGACAACTTGATTGCCTCGAGCACATCGGGCCGGGCAAAGGCCACGTCGATCCACTTCAGGGTAAAGCCCTTGGGCGGAAAGCTGAACGCCGCGTCTTCGGTGTTGAAGGCGTACAGGAAGATGATCAGGATCGGGAAGTGCAGGAACAGTAACCCGCCCCAGGCCGCCAGGCGCAGCCCTGCAGACGCTTTTTCAGAGTGCATCGAAGGCCCCCAGACGCTTGACGATGGCCAGGTATACCGCGATCAGCACGATGGGCACCAAGGTGAACGCGGCGGCCATCGGCATGTTGCCGATCGCCCCTTGCTGGGCATAGACCATGCTGCCGATGAAGTAGCCGGGCGGCCCGACCAGCTGCGGCACGATGAAGTCGCCCAGGGTGAGCGAGAAGGTGAAGATCGAGCCGGCGGCGATGCCGGGGATCGACAGCGGCAGGATCACCTGCACGAAGGTTTGCCCTGGCCGGGCGCCCAGGTCGGCCGAAGCCTGCAGCAACGACGGTGGCAAGCGCTCCAGCGAGGCCTGGATCGGCAGGATCATGAATGGCAGCCAGATGTACACGAACACCAGGAAGCGCCCCAGGTGCGAAGTCGACAGCGTGCTGCCGCCCACGCCCGGCAAGGCCAGCACCGCCTGCAGCAGGCCGTCCAGGTGCAACTGCTGGACGAACCATTGGGCCACACCGCCCTTGGCCAAAAGCAGGGTCCAGGCATAGGTCTTGACGATGTAGCTGGCCCACATCGGCATCATCACCGCGATGTAGAAAAACGCCTTGGTCTTGCCGCTGGTGTAACGCGCCATGTAATAGGCGATGGGGAAGGCCAGTACCGCGCTGGCCAGCGACACCGCCACCGCCATGCCCAGGGTGCGCAGGATGATGTCGAAGTTCGACGGGTTGAACAGTGCGGCGAAGTTGCCCAGGGTCAGGTCCGGGGTCACCGCCATGGTGAAGTCGTCGAAGGTATAGAAGCCCTGCCACAGCAGGTTCAGCAGCGAACCCAGGTAAATCGCGCCGAACCAGGTCAGCGGCGGGATCAACAGCAGTGCCAGGTACAGGTTGGGGCGCCGGTACAGCAGGTTGGACAGGGCGCGCAGTGTGCTCATCTCAGCGGCCCTCGGTTTCCTGCAGCACCGTCATGGCTTCGCGGGGCCAGTGCGCCTGCAGGCGTTGCCCGGGCTGCCAGGCCTGCGCCTGCTTTTGCCAGCGGTCATTGGCCTGGCTTACTGCCAGCAGTTGACCGTTTTCCAGCTGCAGTTCGTAGCGTGTGGCGCTGCCTTGGTACTGGACATCACGCAGCACGCCGCTGACCTGTACCTCATGGCTGGTCACCACCGGGTCGCCCAGGCGAATGTGCTCGGGACGGATGGAGAAGGGCGCCGGGCTGCCGTTGAGCTGCATGGCCAGCTCGCCCCGCACCACGTTGGACGTGCCGACGAATTCAGCGACGAAGGTTGTGCTGGGCTTCATGTACAGGTTGCGCGGGGTGTCGACCTGTTCGATACGACCGCGGTTGAACACCGCGACCCGGTCGGACATCGACAGTGCTTCGGTCTGGTCGTGGGTGACGAAGATGAAGGTGATGCCCAGTTGGCGTTGCAGCTTTTTCAGCTCACCTTGCATCTGCTCGCGCAATTTCAGGTCCAGCGCGCCCAGTGGCTCATCGAGCAGCAGCACCCGCGGGCGGTTGACCAACGCCCGGGCCAGGGCTACGCGCTGACGCTGGCCGCCAGACAGTTGTGCCGGCTTACGCGCGCCATAGCCGGCCAAGGCCACCATGGCCAGGGCTTCTTCGGCGCGGCTGTGGCGTTCGGCCTTGCCCACGCCTTTTACCTTCAGGCCATAGGCGATGTTGTCCAGCACGTTCATGTGCGGGAACAGCGCATAGTCCTGGAACACTGTGTTGACGTCACGTTGGTAGGGCGGCAGGCCAGCGGCCTCGACCCCTTGGATGCGGATCGAACCGCTGGAGGGTTGCTCGAAGCCTGCGATCAGGCGCAGGCAGGTGGTCTTGCCCGAGCCGGAAGGGCCGAGCATGGAAAAGAACTCGCCATCGATGATGTCGATGCTGACCTGGTCGACGGCCTTGACCTCGCCGAAGGTGCGGGAAACCTGGGTGAACTGGACGGCTAGGGGCATGCGTGGACTCCAGGTATGAATATGTCTCCTGTGCCGGCCTCTTCGCGGGCAAGCCCGCTCCTACAGGAGGAGCGCCACCCTTGCAGGCGGTGAAGAACCTGTGGGCGCGGGCTTGCCCGCGAAAAGGCCGGTACAGGCATTCAGACAACCTCAGCGACCACCCATGATCGCAATGTAGTCCTGGGTCCAGCGGCTGTAAGGCACGAACTTGCCGCCTTGGGCCTGCGGTGTTTTCCAGAAGGCAATCTTGTCGAAGTTGTCGAAGCCGTTGGTCTTGCAGCCCTCGGCCCCCAGCAGCTCGCTGCCGGTGCACGCCGCCGGCACAGCCGGCAACGAGCCGAACCAGGCCGCCACATCGCCTTGCACCTTAGGTTGCAACGACCAGTCCATCCATTTGTAGGCGCAATTGGGGTGCTTGGCCTCGGCGTGCAGCATGGTGGTGTCGGCCCAGCCGGTCGCGCCCTCCTTGGGAATGGTCGAGGCCACTGGCTGGTTCTCGGCCTTGAGGCCATTGACCATGTAGCCCCAGGAGCTGGAGGCAACCACGCCTTCGTTTTTCACATCGCTCATCTGCACCGTGGCGTCATGCCAATAGCGGTGGATCAGCGGTTGTTGCTGGCGCAGCAGTTCCAACACGGCCTTGTATTGTGCCTCGTTCAGTTCGTACGGGTCCTTGATGCCCAGTTCGGGCTTGGCCGACTTCAGGTACAGCGCTGCATCGGCGATGTAGATCGGCCCGTCATAGGCTTGCACGCGGCCCTTGTTCGGCTTGCCGTCGGGCAGGTTCTGCGGCTCGAACACCACGCTCCAGCTGGTGGGTTCCTGCTTGAAGGTGTTGGTGTTGTACAGCAGCACGTTTGGCCCCCACTGGTACGGCGTGCCGTACACCTGCTTGTCGACCACATACCAGCCACCGTTCTGCAGGCGCGGGTCGATGGTTTTCCAGTTGGGGATCAAGGCGGTGTTGATCGGCTGTACGCGCTTGCCTGCAATCAGCCGCAGCGATGCATCGCCCGAGGCGGTGACCAGGTCATAGCCGCCCTTGGTCATCAGGCTGACCATCTCGTCCGAGGTGGCGGCCGTTTTCACGCTGACCTTGCAGCCGGTTTCCTTTTCGAATCCGGTCACCCAGTCGTAGGCCTTGTCGCTTTCACCGCGTTCGATGTAGCCGGGCCAGGCGACGATGTCCAGGCGCCCCTCGCCGGCCCCCAGGGCCTTGGGCGCTTCGGCGGCCTGCAGGCTGGCGCTGGCCAGCATGGCGCAGGTGGTGGCGCCGAGCAATGCGGTCTTGTGCACTGACATGGTGTTCCCTCTTCTTGGCGATCTTGTTCGGGCAGTCATGAGGCAAGCAGTGAAGCAATTGTTATAAGCATAGTGGGTGAGTGCGAGGTATTGGCGATATCGAGTCTAGTTGGCTTTTTGCCAGCTAACGCAACATCCTGAAGCAAATCCCTGCATGGCGTGTGCTCGGCCAAGCCTTACTCTGGCGTTTGAATCTTCTTACGTGGAGACACGCGAATGAATACCCGGGGCTTGCTTGATCAACTCCTCAAATCCGGCCAGCAACTGCTCGAGAAGCAGGGGGGCACCACCAAGCCTGGCAACCCTTCAGGCGGGTTGGGCGGGTTGTTGTCCGGAGCAGGGGGCGGCCTGCTGGGTGGGGGCGCTCTGGGCCTGTTGCTGGGTAGCAAGAAGGCCCGTAAGTACGGTGGCAAAGCCCTGACTTACGGTGGCCTCGCCGCGCTGGGGGTGCTGGCCTATAAAGCTTACGGCAACTGGCAGGCAAACCAGCGGGGGGCCGCAGCCGAGCCTCAAACCCTCGACCGCCTGCCGCCGGCCCAGGCCGAGCAGCACAGCCAGGCGGTACTGCGCGCCCTGGTGGCGGCGGCCAAGTCCGATGGGCATATCGACGAGCGCGAGCGGGCGTTGATCGAGGGCGAATTCACGCGCCTGGACAGCGACCGCGAATTGCAGCACTGGCTGCATGCCGAGCTGAACAAGCCGCTGGACCCGGCCGAAGTGGCCCGCGCTGCGCAAACGCCGGAGATGGCTGCCGAGATGTACCTGGCCAGCGTGATGATGGTCGATCAGGAAAACTTCATGGAGCGTGCCTACCTGGATGAGCTGGCACGCCAACTGCGGCTGGACCCGGGATTGCGCCAGGAGCTGGAGGCTCAGGTGAGGGATGCGGTTGCGCAGTAGCAGCGCTTATCAGGACATTTTCTGCGCTTGTCGAGCCGAGCGCGGAAAATGTCACGGCAAGCCTTGCCAGCTTTTACCCACTCCGCGCATTTCCCCCGATAAACCGTAAGACCTCTGGGCTATACTTCGGCGATTTTTCCCGCTCGTTGTGAATTCCTGAGGGCTGAATGTGAAGAACTGGACCTTGCGCCAACGGATCCTGGCAAGTTTCGCCGTGATCATCGCCATCATGCTGCTGATGATTGTGGCCGCCTACTCGCGGTTGGTGGCTATCGAAACCGCCGAAGAGGCAGTGGGGACCGACAGCATTCCTGGCGTCTACTACAGCTCGATGATTCGCAGCGCCTGGGTCGACAGCTACGTCACCAGCCAGCAACTGGTGGGCCTGTCCAACCATCGTGAAATCACTTCGGCCGACCTGGAACTGTTCAGAAGCTTCGATAACCGGCTGAAGCAATACATGGCCAGCTACCAGGCCACCATCCAGGACAAAGACGACCAGGTCCGCTTCGACAGCTTCGTGCAACTGGAAGAAAGCTACCTCAAAATCGTCAACCAGGTGCTGGATGCGTACGGTCAGCGCAACTACGACGAGGCCCAGCGGCTGATCACCGAGGTCCTCACTCCGGCCTGGAAGGATGGGCGCGAGCACCTGAATGAAGTGATCGAGAATAATCGGGCCTCTGCCGATGCCGCCACCAACGATATCGTCAACGCAGTCAACACGGCCAAGGGCAGCATGGTGGTCTCACTGCTGCTGGCAATCGTCGCTGCCGGCATCTGCGGCCTGTTGCTGCTGCGCGCTATCACAGCGCCCATGCAGCGTATCGTGCATGCCCTCGACAAGCTGCGTTCCGGTGACCTGAGCATGCGCCTGAGCCTGGATCGCAAGGACGAATTCGGTGCCATCGAAAGCGGCTTCAACGAAATGGCCGAGGCACTGGCCAACCTGGTGGCCCAGGCCCAACGCTCGTCGGTGCAGGTGACCACTTCGGTCACCGAAATTGCCGCCACGTCCAAGCAACAGCAGGCCACCGCCACCGAGACGGCCGCCACCACCACCGAAATTGGCGCCACCTCGCGGGAAATCGCCGCGACTTCGCGGGACCTGGTGCGCACCATGACCGAAGTGACGACGGCTGCTGACCAGGCATCCAGTCTGGCAGGCTCCGGGCAGCAGGGCCTGGCACGCATGGAAGAGACCATGCACCAAGTGATGGGCGCAGCCGACCTGGTCAATGCCAAGCTCGGTATCCTCAACGAGAAAGCCAGCAACATCACCCAGATGGTGGTAACCATCGTCAAGGTTGCCGACCAGACCAATCTGCTGTCGCTCAACGCCGCCATCGAAGCGGAAAAGGCCGGTGAATATGGCCGCGGCTTTGCCGTGGTCGCGACCGAAGTGCGCCGCCTGGCCGACCAGACCGCCGTGGCCACCTACGACATCGAGCAAATGGTGCGCGAGATTCAGTCGGCAGTGTCGGCCGGTGTCATGGGGATGGACAAGTTCTCCGAAGAAGTGCGCCGCGGCATGTTCGAGGTGCAACAGGTGGGCGAGCAACTCAGCCAGATCATTCACCAGGTGCAGGCCTTGGCGCCCCGCGTATTGATGGTCAACGAAGGCATGCAGGCCCAGGCCACCGGTGCCGAGCAGATCAACCAGGCACTGGCCCAGCTCAGCGATGCCAGCACCCAGACTGTCGAGTCGCTGCGCCAGGCCAGCTATGCCATCGATGAGCTGAGCCAGGTGGCCGCGGGCCTGCGTGGCGGCGTGTCGCGCTTCAAAGTCTGACCGCGATGAACGACTTGCAACTGCGCACCGCGCGGGCGGCGAACACCGAGGGGGCGTTGTACCTGCAGTTTCGCATCAGAACGCAGCGTTTTGCCCTGAGCGTGCACGAGGTGATCGAAGTGTTGCCGCGTCAGCCGCTCAAGCCGATCGCCCAGGCACCTGCCTGGGTCGCGGGCATCCTCGCCCATCGTGGCCAGTTGGTTCCGGTCATCGACCTTGCCGCCTTGAGCTTTGGCCAGCCGGCGGTGCAACGCACCAGCACCCGCCTGGTACTGGTGCACTACCGAGGCGGCCTGCAGCTTGGCCTGATCCTGGAGCAGGCCACCGAAACCCTGCGTTGCCAACCGGACGAGTTCCAGCCCTATGGGGTGGACACCGGTGAAGCGCCTTATCTGGGCCCGGTGCGCCAGGATGCCCAGGGGCTGCTGCAGCGCATCGAAGTCAATGACCTGCTGCCCGACACCGTGCACGCATTGCTGTACACGCAAGACCCGACAGGGATGCCAACATGAACGAACAGCGTTTCTTCCGCTTCTTGCGTGAGCGTATTGGCCTGGACGTGGAGTCGGTGGGCGCGCCCATGGTCGAACGCGCGCTGCGCCAACGTTGCGTGGCTGCGGGCGCGATGGACCTGGACGATTACTGGCTGCGCCTGCAGCAGTCGGCAGATGAGCAACAGGCGCTGATCGAAGCGGTGATTGTCCCGGAAACCTGGTTTTTCCGTTACCCCGAATCCTTCACTGCGCTGGCCAGCCTGGCCCATAAACGCCTGGCTAAACTGGCTGGCGCGCGCCCGCTGCGATTACTCAGCCTGCCGTGTTCTACTGGCGAGGAACCCTATTCGCTGGCCATGGCCTTGTTTGACGCCGGTATGGCGCCTGGGGCATTCCTTGTCGATGGAATGGACATCAGCCCAAGTTCAGTAGCCAAGGCCGTGCAGGCGGTGTATGGGCGCAATGCGTTCCGGGGTAGCGAACTGGGTTTTCGCGAGCGCTACTTCGATGCTCTGGACGAAGGCCACCGCCTGCATGAGCGGGTACGCCAGCAAGTCAGCCTGCGGGTGGGCAATGTACTTGACCCGGCGCTGGCCAGCCGCGACGGCCTGTATGACTTCGTGTTCTGTCGCAATCTGTTGATCTATTTCGACGTACCGACCCAACAGCGTGTGTTCGAAGTGCTCAAGCGCTTGCTGCATCCGCAGGGTGTGCTGTTCATCGGCCCGGCCGAAGGCAGCTTGTTGGCACGCATGGGCATGCGTCCATTGGGGATCGCCCAGTCGTTTGCGTATGTGCGTCATGACGGCGACAGCGCCCCCTTGGCAGCGGCACCCGCCCAACCCGCCAAGCGTGCGTTCACGACGTTGCCCGCACCGGTTTATCCGCAGCCCAGTGTGCCGTTGCCGCGTCCGCTGCGTGTGCTGCCCGTGGCGGCCAGGCCAGCGCCAGCCCGCGAGCACAGGCGCGAGGGGGCCAGCGAATTGCTGGCCGACATTGCCCGGCTGGCCAATGCCGGTGCCAGCGAGCAGGCCCGTAGGGAATGCCAGCGCTACCTGAGCCAGTACCCGCCGTCGGCACAGGTGTACTACTGGCTGGGTTTGCTCAGTGATACCGAAGGCGATGCGCAGCAGGCGCTGAGCCACTATCGCAAGGCCCTGTATCTTGAACCACAGCACCCCGAGGCACTGGTGCACCTGGCCGCCTTGCTGGCGGCCCAGGGTGACCTGGCCGGCGCTCGGCGCCTTCAGGCGCGCGCGGCGCGGGCTGGCCGGGAGTCTGAACGATGATCAGTGAATCCGCGATGCAATTGCTCGCCGAGGATGACGCGCACATCGACGACTGCTGGAACCGCATTGGCGTGCGCGGCGACAAGCAGTGCCCGCTGCTGGAGCGGCATGTTCATTGCCGCAATTGCGAGGTGTATGCCGCTGCGGCCACGCGTTTGCTCGACCGCTATGCGCTGGTGCAGGAGCACCCGGCTGAAGCGGTGCAGCCGGACGCAGAAAACAACGGTCGCTCGATGCTGCTGTTCCGTCTGGGCGAAGAGTGGCTGGCGCTGGCGACCGCCTGCCTGGCCGAAATCGCCCCGCTGCAGGCGGTGCATTCATTGCCGCACCAGCGCTCGCGGCTGCTGCACGGGGTTGCCAATGTACGCGGTGCGTTGGTGCCGTGCCTGTCACTGGCTGATTTGCTGGGCGTGCAGGCCGGCTCCACCGAGCAACGCAGCGCACGGGCGATGCCCCGTATGCTGATTCTGGCCGCCGAAGGTGGGCCGGTGGTGATGGCTGTCGAGGAAATTGACGGTATTCACCGGCTCGACCCGCAGTTGCTGGGCAGTGGCCGGGACGCCACACGCTTCACCGCCGCAGTCTTGCAGTGGCGCGGCCGCAGCGTGCGGGTTCTGGACGATCAACATTTACTGTCTGCCGTGCAGCGGAGCCTGTCATGACCCCAGAGCAAATGCGCGATGCATCGTTGCTCGAACTGTTCAGCCTGGAGGCCGAGGCGCAGACCCAAGTGCTCAGTGCCGGCCTGATGGCACTGGAGCGCAACCCCACCCAGGCCGACCAGCTCGAGGCTTGCATGCGCGCTGCCCACTCGCTCAAGGGGGCAGCGCGCATTGTCGGGGTGGATGCTGGCGTCAGTGTCGCCCACGTGATGGAAGACTGCCTGGTGGCGGCCCAGGAAGGCCGACTACGGCTGACCGCCGAGCATATTGACGCGCTGTTGCAAGGTACCGACCTGTTGATGCGTATTGCCACACCCGGCGATGCCGGTGCGCAGGCGACCTTGCCGGTGTTTCTTGCACAAATGGCCAGCCTGCTCGACCCGGGCGCCTCTGCCATGCCTGTCGTGCCGCTGGCTGCATCCGTGCCGCCGGAGCCGCCGCTGGCAACCCTGCCGCCTGCACCTAGGGTAATGCCAGCCGAAGCGCCGGAACCAGAGCCCGAACCCGCCCTGCGGCGCAAGGCTGGCAAGCGCGCTGGCGAAGGTGCCGAGCGGGTACTGCGTGTCACCGCCGACCGCCTCAATAGCCTGCTTGACCTGTCCAGCAAGTCGTTGGTGGAAACCCAGCGGCTCAAGCCCTATCTGGCTACCCTGCAGCGCCTCAAGCGCATGCATGGCCAAGGTATGCAGGCGCTTGACGGCTTGCGCATGCAGCTCGAAGACACGGGGCAGGGCAACGAGGTGCTCGAAGCCTTGGCCCAGACCCAGCGCCTGCTGGCAGAAACCCAGCAGATTCTGCAGCAGCAGGCGGCCGACCTGGATGAGTTCGGCTGGCAGGCCAGTCAGCGTGCGCAGTTGTTGTATGACACCGCCCTGGCCTGCCGGATGCGGCCGTTTGCCGACGTGCTGACCGGGCAAAGCCGCATGGTCCGCGACCTGGGCCGTTCGCTGGGCAAGCCGGTGCGGCTGGTGGTGGAAGGGGAGAAGACCCAGGTTGACCGCGATGTGCTGGAAAAGCTCGAAGCACCGCTGACCCACCTGTTGCGCAATGCCGTCGACCACGGCATCGAGTTGCCCGAGCGGCGCTTGCTGGCGGGCAAGCCGGACGAGGGGGTGATCCGCCTGCGGGCTTCGCACCAGGCGGGCATGCTCAGCCTGGAACTGATCGACGATGGCGCCGGTATCGACCTGGAGCGCCTGCGCAGCAGCATCGTCGAGCGCGCCCTGTCGCCCGCTGACACGTTGACGCGGATGAGTGAGGCGGAGCTGCTGACGTTCCTGTTCCTGCCCGGTTTCAGCCTGCGTGACAAGGTTACCGAAGTGTCCGGGCGCGGTGTGGGGCTGGATGCGGTGCAGCACTTGATCCGCGAGCTGCGCGGCTCGATCGAATTGACCCAGGTGGCAGGGCAGGGCTGTCGCTTCCATCTTCAGGTACCGCTGACCCTGTCGGTCGTTCGCAGCCTGGTGGTCGAGGTGGGCGGGGAGGCTTACGCCTTCCCGCTGGCGCATATCGAACGCACGCTGGAAGTGACCGCCGAGCAGATCGTGCAGATCGAAGGGCGCCAGCACTTCTGGCACGAAGGCCGGCATATTGGCCTGGTGGCGGCCAGCCAGTTGCTCAATCGCCCGGCGGGGCAAAGCGACGAAGCCAGCTTGCGGGTAGTGGTGATTCGTGAGCGCGAGCAGCTGTATGGCGTGGCCGTGGAGCGGCTGGTGGGGGAGCGGGTGCTGGTCGTGATGCCGCTCGACCCACGCCTGGGGAAGGTGCAGGACATTTCCTCCGGCGCCTTGCTCGATGATGGCTCGGTGGTCCTGATTGTCGATGTCGAAGACTTGCTACGCTCGGTGGAAAAACTGCTCAGCACCGGCAGCCTGGAACGCATCGAACGCGGCAGTAGCGGAGCCCGTGGCGCTGTCCGCAAACGCATCCTGGTGGTCGATGACTCGCTGACCGTGCGCGAACTGCAGCGCAAGCTGCTGGGCAACCGTGGCTACGACGTGGCAGTGGCGGTGGATGGCATGGACGGCTGGAACGCCCTGCGCAGCGAGGACTTCGACCTGTTGATCACCGACATCGACATGCCACGCATGGACGGTATCGAGCTGGTAACCCTGGTGCGTCGCGACCAGCGTCTGCAGTCATTGCCGGTGATGGTGGTGTCCTATAAAGACCGTGAGGAAGACCGACGGCGTGGCCTGGACGCCGGCGCCGACTACTATTTGGCAAAAGCCAGTTTCCACGACGATGCGTTGCTGGATGCTGTGGTGGAACTGATCGGAGGTGCTCAGGGATGAAGATCGCCATCGTCAATGACATGCCCCTGGCTGTCGAGGCGTTGCGCCGGGCGGTCGCCCTGGAGCCCGCACACCAGGTCGTGTGGGTGGCCAGTAACGGTGCCGAGGCGGTGCAGCGCTGCACCGAGCAGTTACCGGACCTGATCCTCATGGACCTGATCATGCCAGTGATGGACGGTGTCGAGGCGACCCGGCGGATCATGGCCGAAACCCCGTGCGCCATTGTCATCGTCACGGTCGACCGCAAGCAGAACGTGCACCGAGTGTTCGAGGCCATGGGCCATGGCGCGCTCGATGTGGTCGACACCCCTGCGTTGGGCGCTGGCGATGCCCGCGAAGCGGCGGCGCCCTTACTGCGCAAGATCCTCAATATTGGCTGGCTGGTCGGCCAGCAGCGGGCACCTGCCGCAAGGTCGGTGGCTGCGCCGCTGCGCGAGGCTTCCCAGCGCCGCGGGTTGGTGGCAATCGGGTCTTCGGCGGGCGGGCCGGCAGCACTCGAAGTGCTGCTCAAGGGTTTGCCGGCAGCGTTTCCGGCGGCCATCGTGCTGGTCCAGCACGTGGACCAGGTGTTTGCCGCAGGCATGGCCGAATGGCTCAGCAGCGCAGCAGGCCTGCCGGTGCGTCTGGCCCGTGAAGGCGAACCGCCGCAGCCAGGGCAGGTACTCCTGGCCGGTACCAACCACCACATTCGCCTGCTACAGAATGGCCAACTGGCCTACACTGCCGAACCTGTGAATGAAATCTACCGGCCCTCGATCGATGTGTTCTTCGAGAGCGTGGCACGTTACTGGAATGGTGATGCAGTGGGCGTGCTGCTCACCGGCATGGGCCGCGACGGTGCCCAGGGCCTGAAGCTGATGCGTCAGCAGGGCTTTCTGACCATTGCCCAGGACCAGGCCAGCAGCGCGGTGTACGGCATGCCCAAGGCTGCTGCGGCTATTGATGCCGCCGTGGAAATTCGCCCGCTGGAACGCATTGCCGGGCGCTTGACTGAATTTTTCGCAAAATGACGAAATGTATTGAATCACGCCGCCAGGCCGGTAGTGATCGGGTGAACAATGATGAATGATTTACCGATCGAAGGTTTCGCGACCACCAACGAGAACTCGGCGATGGTGCTGCTGGTCGATGACCAGGCCATGATCGGCGAAGCGGTGCGGCGTGGCTTGGCCGATGAAGACAACATCGACTTCCACTTCTGTGCCGACCCGCACCAGGCGGTGGCCCAGGCCATGCGCATCAAGCCCACGGTCATTCTTCAAGACCTGATCATGCCTGGCCTGGACGGCTTGACCCTGGTGCGCGAATACCGCAACAACCCGGTGACCCAGGACATCCCGATCATCGTCCTGTCGACCAAGGAAGACCCGCTGGTCAAGAGTGCAGCATTTGCCGCCGGGGCCAACGATTACCTGGTCAAGCTGCCTGATACCATCGAACTGGTGGCCCGCATCCGCTACCACTCGCGTTCCTACCTGACCCTGCTGCAGCGCGACGAGGCCTACCGTGCCCTGCGCGTCAGCCAGCAGCAGTTGCTTGATTCCAACCTGATGCTGCAGCGGCTGATGAACTCCGATGGCCTGACCGGGCTGTCCAACCGTCGCCACTTCGACGAGTACCTGGAGCTGGAGTGGCGCCGGGCCATGCGTGAACAGCAGCAGTTGTCGTTGCTGATGATCGATGTCGATTATTTCAAGGCCTACAACGACAGCTTTGGCCACTTGGCCGGCGACGAGGCCCTGCGCCAGGTGGCCGAAGCCATTCGTAGCTCGTGCTCGCGGCCGACCGACCTGCCGGCGCGCTATGGCGGCGAAGAGTTTGCCCTGGTGCTGCCCAACACCTCGCCAGGCGGGGCGCGGCTGGTGGCCGAAAAACTGCGCCAGACCGTGCTGGGCCTTGGCATCCCGCATACTGCGCCGACGGCTGATGGGTTCTTGTCCGTGAGCATTGGCCTGGCCACCCAGACCCCGGCCATCGGCAGCCACTGCCGGCAGCTGATTTCGGCGGCCGATAAAGGTCTTTACCTGGCCAAGAACGGTGGGCGTAACCAAGTCGGCATCGCCTGAGCTCCTGGAGACGGCGCGGCCTGTGTGGGAGCGGCCTTGTGTCGCGAAAGGGGCGCGCTGCGGCCCCAGGTTTTCAGCCTCGCATCACAAATTGCCGGGGCCACTGTGTGGCCCTTTCGCGACACAAGGCCGCTCACACATGAGGCCGCGCAGGTTGCCCTATCTACATGCGACTGCCCGGCGGGTCTGCCGCCATGCTGCGGACTCGGTTATACTCGCGGGCTTTTCACCGAATTCGCGCGAGTAGCCAGCCCATGGAAATCCAACCGATCCTGAACACCATCAAGGACCTCACCGAGCGTTCCCAGTCAATTCGGGGGTATCTTTGACTACGATCACAAGCATGACCGCCTGATCGAAGTCAACCGCGAGCTGGAAGACCCCAACGTCTGGAACAAGCCCGAGTACGCCCAGGCACTGGGCCGCGAGCGTGCCATGCTGGCCCAGGTCGTCGAGACCCTGGACAAGCTGTCCGGCGGCCTGGCCGACTGCAAGGACCTGCTCGACATGGCCGTCGAGGAAAATGACGAGAACGCCGTTAGCGACGTCGTGACCGAGCTGGAAGGCCTGGAAGAGAACCTGGCGCAGCTTGAGTTCCGTCGCATGTTCAGCGGCGAGATGGACATGAACAACGCCTACCTGGACATCCAGGCCGGCTCCGGCGGTACCGAAGCGCAGGACTGGGCCAACATCCTGCTGCGTATGTACCTGCGCTGGGCCGACAAGCGCGGTTTCGACGCCACCATCATCGAGCTTTCCGAAGGCGAGGTCGCCGGTATCAAGGGCGCCACCGTGCACATCAAGGGCGAGTACGCCTTCGGCTGGCTGCGTACCGAGATCGGCGTGCACCGCCTTGTGCGCAAAAGCCCGTTCGACTCTGGCGCCCGTCGTCACACGTCGTTCTCGGCGGTGTTCGTGTCGCCTGAGATCGACGACAAGGTCGAGATCGACATCAACCCGTCCGACCTGCGTATCGACACCTACCGCTCCTCGGGTGCCGGTGGTCAGCACGTGAACACCACCGACTCTGCGGTGCGTATCACCCACGTGCCTACCAACACCGTGGTGGCCTGCCAGAACGAACGCTCCCAGCACGCCAACAAAGACACCGCCATGAAAATGCTGCGGGCCAAGTTGTACGAGCTGGAAATGCAGAAGCGCAACGCCGCCTCGCAGGCGCTGGAAGACAGCAAGTCGGACATCGGCTGGGGCCACCAGATCCGCTCCTACGTGCTGGATGACTCGCGCATCAAGGACCTGCGTACCGGCGTCGAACGCAGCGACTGCCAGAAGGTCCTCGATGGCGACCTTGACCAGTACCTGGAAGCGAGCCTCAAGCAGGGCCTGTAAGCCGCACACCCATGCCGCGCTACCTGGCCAGCCGCCGGTAGCGCGTGCCCTGCCCGGAACGGGCAACGAATACCTGATGGAAAGAATGACGACATGAGCGACCTGAAGACCGAATCGCAAGACCTGCAACAGGAAGAAAACGCCCTGATCGCCCTGCGCAAGGAAAAACTTGCCGCCGAGCGTGCCAAGGGCAATGCCTTCCCCAACGACTTCCGTCGCGACAGCTACTGCAACGACCTGCAGAAGCAATACGCGGACAAGACCAAGGAAGAGCTGGAAGCAGCCGCGATCCCGGTCAAGGTAGCCGGCCGCATCATGCTCAACCGTGGCTCGTTCATGGTGATCCAGGACATGACTGGCCGTATTCAGGTCTACGTCAACCGCAAGACCCTGCCGGAAGAAACCCTGGCTGCGGTCAAGACCTGGGACCTGGGCGACATCATCAGCGCCGAAGGCACCCTGGCCCGTTCCGGCAAGGGCGACCTGTACGTCGAAATGACCAACGTGCGCCTGCTGACCAAGTCGCTGCGCCCGCTGCCCGACAAGCACCACGGCCTGACCGACACCGAGCAGCGCTACCGCCAGCGCTACGTCGACCTGATGGTCAACGAAGAAACCCGCCACACCTTCCGTGTGCGTTCGCAGGTGATCTCGCACATCCGCAAGTTCCTCATCGAGCGTGACTTCCTTGAAGTCGAAACGCCGATGCTGCAGACCATCCCGGGCGGCGCCGCTGCCAAGCCGTTCGAAACCCACCACAACGCCCTGGACATGGCCATGTTCCTGCGTATCGCGCCGGAGCTGTACCTCAAGCGCCTGGTCGTGGGTGGCTTCGAGAAAGTGTTCGAGATCAACCGTAACTTCCGCAACGAAGGCGTTTCGACTCGTCACAACCCTGAATTCACCATGCTCGAGTTCTACCAGGCCTACGCCGACTACCGCGACAACATGGACCTTACCGAGGAACTGTTCCGCGAGCTGGCGCAACTGGTACTGGGCTCTACCGACGTACCGTACGGCGACAAGGTATTCCACTTCGGCGAGCCGTTCGTACGCCTGTCGGTGTTCGACTCGATCCTCAAGTACAACCCGGAGCTGACCGCTGCCGACCTGCAGGACGTCGACCGCGCCCGTGAGATTGCCAGGAAGGCCGGTGCCAAGGTGCTGGGCCACGAAGGCCTGGGCAAGCTGCAGGTCATGATTTTCGAAGAGCTGGTCGAGCACAAACTGGAGCAGCCGCACTTCATCACCGAGTACCCGTTCGAAGTGTCGCCGCTGGCCCGTCGCAACGATGACAACCCGGCAGTTACCGACCGTTTCGAGCTTTTCATCGGTGGCCGCGAAATCGCCAACGCCTACTCCGAGCTCAACGATGCCGAAGACCAGGCCGAGCGCTTCCTGGCCCAGGTGGCCGAAAAGGACGCGGGTGACGATGAAGCCATGCACTATGACGCCGACTTCGTTCGTGCGCTGGAGTACGGCATGCCGCCGACCGCCGGTGAAGGTATCGGCATCGACCGCCTGGTGATGCTGCTGACCAACTCGCCGTCGATCCGCGACGTCATCCTGTTCCCGCACATGCGTCCGCAGGCCTGAGTGAGCTGAACGAGCCGCCTTTCGAGGCGGCTTTTTCTTGCCTGAAGCTTTATGTTGTCAGTACCGGCCTCTTCGC
>NZ_JBICMC010000031.1:0-31084 GCF_043106005.1 Pseudomonas sp. GLN_2
CAGCGGCGCACCACCGGAGTCCAGTTCCGAAGCCAGCTTGTCGTTGTCCATTTCCTTGACCCACTTGGCCACTACCACGGTGGCAACGGCGTTGCCTACCAAGTTGGTCAGGGCGCGGGCTTCGGACATGAAGCGGTCGATGCCGAGGATCAGCGCCAGGCCGGCAACCGGCAGGTGGCCAACAGCCGACAGGGTCGCGGCCAGCACGATGAAGCCCGAACCGGTAACGCCGGCAGCACCCTTGGAAGCCACCAGCAGCACCAGCAGCAGCGTGATCTGGTGAGTGATGTCCATGGTGGTGTCAGTGGCCTGAGCGATGAACACCGCAGCCATGGTCAGGTAGATCGAGGTACCGTCCAGGTTGAACGAGTAGCCAGTCGGGATAACCAGGCCCACTACCGATTTCTTGGCACCCAGGCGCTCCATCTTGGCCAGCATGCGTGGCAGAGCCGACTCCGAGGACGAAGTCCCCAGCACGATCAGCAGTTCTTCACGGATGTAGCGGATCAGCTTGATCACGCTGAAGCCGTGGGCGCGGCAGATACCGCCCAGCACCACCAGCACGAACAGCAGGCAGGTGATGTAGAAGCAGGCCATCAGGTAGCCCAGCTGCACCAGCGAGCCAACACCGTACTGGCCAATGGTGAAGGCCATGGCGCCGAAAGCGCCGATCGGGGCCAACTTCATGATCATGTTGATGATGTTGAACATGACGTGGGCGAAGCGGTCGATCATGTCTAGTACCGGCTTGCCGTAGCTGCCCAGGCGGTGCAGGGCGAAGCCGAACAGCACCGAGAACATCAGCACTTGCAGGATGTCGCCGTTGGCGAAGGCGCCGACGACCGTATTGGGGATGACGTTAAGCAGGAAGCCGACGGTAGTCTGCTGCGCGCCGGCGGCGGCGTAGGCAGCCACGCTGCTGGCGTTCAGGGTGCTGACGTCGATGTGCATGCCTGCGCCTGGCTTGACCACGTTGACGACGACGAGGCCGATGATCAGGGCGATGGTGGAGACGATTTCGAAGTACAGCAACGCGTAGCCGCCGGTTTTGCCGACCGACTTCATGCTCTGCATGCCGGCAATGCCGCTGACCACGGTACAGAAGATGATCGGGGCGATGATCATCTTGATCAGTTTGACGAAGCCGTCACCCAGGGGTTTGAGGGCAACGCCCGTTTCCGGGTAGTAGTGGCCGAGCAGGATGCCGATGGTGATGGCGACCAACACCTGGACATACAGGGATTTGTACAGCGGCTGACGTGTCGTCATGGCTAATTTTCCTCAAGTGTGCCGGTTCACCCTTCCCAGGGTGATGGGGGCACCTGAATCGCTAACCCTCCTGCACTTGGAGGGATTTGTCGTTGTGTTCGAGCTGCCTGGGCAGGCCTCTGCGAGGATCAATAGCAAGGGTGGTGCCAAAATGCCCATGAAGGGTGCAAAGCCCGTATTTGCTAGGAGTAAATGCCCAACTACAGGGCGATATTCCCGGGACGGATTGGCGGATTTCCGCCCGATGGCGGAATTTGTACAAGGAGGAATGGCGGAAATCCGCCCTTTGTGGATTGACCTGTGAACGGGCTGGCACAGGCTAGAGATCAATCCAGGTGGAAGGTGATCCTGAACGCAGCGCCCCCCAGCGGCGAATCGCCAAGGCTCAGCTCGGCGTCATAGCTGTCGACGATATCCTTGACCACGGCCAAGCCTATGCCCTGCCCCGGGTGTTGGCTGTCCAGCCGCTCCCCACGCTCCAGAATGCGTTCACGCTGGTCGGCGGGCACGCCCGGCCCGTCGTCCTCGATGCACAAGGTCAGATACCCCGGCGCCTTCACCAGGCTCACCCGCACTTGGCCCAGGCTCAGCCGGTAGGCGTTCTCCAGCAGGTTGCCGAGCATTTCCAGCAACGCGCCCTGCTCCATCGGCACCTGCGCCGCGTCCGGCAACTCCAGCACCACGTTCACACGTTTTTCCCGGTAAACCTTGGCCAAGGTGCTGCACAGGCTGTCGAGCAACGGCCGCAGCAATACGCTGTGGCGGACCAGGCCACTCTTGCGCAGGCTGGCGCGTTGCAGCTGGTAGTCGATCTGCTGGCTCATGCGCTCGATCTGGCTTTGCAGCACCCGCGCCTGCTCGCGCTCGCCGCTGCGCTGCTGCAAGCTTTCACCCACACCCTGCAACACCGCCAGCGGCGTCTTCAGGCTGTGCGCCAGGTCGTCCAGCGAATCACGGTAGCGCGTGCGCTGCTCACGCTCACTGCGCAACAGACGGTTGAGCGAGCGGGTCAGGCGCAGCAACTCGCGTGGGTGCTCACCGCTCAGACCGTCACGTGCACCTGATTCCACTTCATCCAGTTCGTGGCTGAGGCGTCGCAACGAGCGCAGCCCCCAGGTCAGGCCTGCCCACAACAACACCATGAGCGCCAGCAATGCAGCGCCGAACCCCAGGTAGAGCTTTTCGCGCAGGCCATTGAGGGTGGCCTTGTACTCGCTCACGGGCTGCAGAGCGACAATGCTGTAGGCAGCGCTCTGCCCGCCCAGCAGCTTGATCTCGACGTCGTACACGAAGAACTCTTCGCCATCGGACTGGTGAATGCGGTCGAACTCGTTGCCGCGCCCGTCATAGCGCGGCTGGTAGTTGATGTGCCGATCGGCGGTGGCACGCGACTGCCAGACCAGTTTGCCGTCGCGGTCAAAGATATAGCCGAGCAGGCCTGTGTAAGGCAGGTTGTAGCGCTCATCCGGCAGCAGTGTCGGCATCTGCAACTGGCCATGCTCGATACGCGCAGCGGAAATCAGCGTGGTCACATCAGAGGCCAGACGCTGCTCGATCGATTCCTGCAGAGCCAGGCTGAAGGCCTTCTGCAAGGCCGGCAGCAGCGCCAGCATGAACAGCAGCGCCAACACTGCGGCGGCCAGCATCAGGCGCACCCGCAGCGAGCGGATCATCGGCAGCGCTCGGTGAACAGGTAGCCCAGGCCGCGCACCGTGTCGATGGGTTTGAAGCCGCGCTCGCCTTCAAGCTTGCGGCGCAGGCGGCCAACCAGCACTTCGATGACATTGGGGTCGCGCTCTTCGTCACCTGGGTACAACTGTTCCATCAGGCGATCCTTGGCCACCACCTGCTGGTGATGGCGCATGAGGTATTCGAGGATGCGGTATTCGTAGGCAGTCAGGGCCAAGGCGTGTTCGTCGAGGGTGGCCTGCTTGCGGTTGAGGTCAAGCACCAAGGGGCCAGCGGTGATGGTCGACTGGATGAAACCACTGGAGCGGCGCAACAGGGCATTGAGCCGTGCTTCAAGCTCCTCGAACTGGAACGGCTTGACCAGATAGTCGTCGGCACCGGCGGCCAGGCCCTCGACCTTGTCTTGCCAGTTGCCACGGGCTGTGAGGATGAGAATGGGGAAGGTCTTGTCCTGGCTGCGCAGCCGCGTGATCAGCTCCAGGCCGCTGATACCGGGCAGGCCCAGGTCGATGATGGCAAGGTCGAAATGGTACTGCTCGGCCTGGTACAGCGCCTCTTCGGCATCAGCGACCGCCTCGACCACATGGCCGCTTTCGCCCAGGCGGGTGTAGAGGTGATGGCGAAGCAGGGCTTCGTCCTCGACCACCAGCAGTTTCATGTGCAGCTCCTTATGTGTATTGCCTGTACCGGCCTATTCGCGGGCATGCCTGCTCCCACAGCAATCGCACAGTCTCTGAAACGTGTGCAGCACCTGCACAAGCCAAAGGTACTGCACAGTTTCAGCGGTTTGTGCAGTACCTGTGGGAGCGGGCGTGCCCGCTAAGGCCGGTACAGGATAACGCGGCTCGTTCGTCAGAACTTGTAACTTGCTGCCAGGTAGGTCTGCGCGCTGCTGGTCAGGCGCAGGGTGCCATCCTTCGGCCCGCCATGCGCGCCCACCTCGGTCGCGGCATTGGTGCGCAGATAACGGTAGCCCAGTTCGACCGAGGCCTTGTCGGTGATGTCCTGGATCACACCGGCCTGCAAGCCGTAGGCATAACCGTAGTCAGTGTCCCGGCTGGCGCCAGGCGAGTCCTGGGTCAGCTTGGTCACACCCAGGCTGCCACCACCGAACAGCTTGGTGGTATCGCCCACCGGCAGGAACAAGTCGTAGCTGCCCAGCAGGTTTTCCTGGCGCAACTTCAGGCCACTGTGGTCGCCAGAGACGTTGTCATAGGTCATGTAGTAGCGGCCCTGGTCGTTGATCTTGCCCAGACGCACACCCCAGGTATCGTCCTTGCCGATGATACCGTCGGCGTTGAGGTGGTCGGTGTTGCGTTGCAGCAGGCCGGACTTGCGGACTTTGTCGCTGGTCTGGCCGTAGGTGAGGCTGGCGAAGTTGTCGTCCGCGGCCTGGGCGGTGGTGATGCCAGCGGCACAGACGGCCATGGCGGCAAGCAGGGTATTGAAGGTTTTCATGGCTGGGTACTCCAGTTGGGTGCGCTGTTTCGGTCTGGAAGCTAGAGTAATCAGGGCACCCTGAACCGCGACTGAACCCTGGCTGAACCCCGGCTGAACGAACCGATAGCAAAACAAGGAGTTGTGAACATGCGAGCCCTGCTGGCCCTGACCCTGATGTGCAGCGCCGCCCTCGCCCAAGCGGCGGTAGTGACCCGTGAAATTCCTTATCAGGACGACGATGGCAACCGCCTCGTCGGCTACTACGCCTACGATGACGCGCTGGACGGCAAACGCCCAGGCATCGTTGTGGTGCATGAATGGTGGGGCCTGAACGACTATGCCAAGCGTCGTGCGAGAGATCTTGCCGCCCTGGGCTACAAGGCACTGGCCATCGACATGTACGGCGATGGCAAGCACACCGAGCATCCGCAGGATGCCCAGGCATTCATGGCCGCAGCGATGAAGGACCCGGCCGCAGCAGCAGCGCGCTTCGACGCGGGCCTGGAGTTGTTGAAAAAGCAGCCGAATGTGAACAAGCATCAACTGGGCGCTGTCGGCTACTGTTTTGGCGGCAAGGTGGTGCTTGATGCCGCACGCCGGGGAGAAAAGCTCGATGGCGTGGTGAGCTTCCATGGCGCACTGTCTACCCAGACCCCGGCAAAACCTGGCGTGGTGCGGGCCGATATTCTGGTCGAGCATGGTGCGGCGGACAGCATGGTCACCCCACAGCAGGTGGAGGCGTTCAAGGCCGAGATGGATGCGGCCAAGGTCAACTACCAGTTCGTCAGTATTGAAGGGGCCAAGCACGGGTTCACCAACCCCGATGCAGATCGGCTCAGCCACGGTGAACATGGGGGGCCGGACATTGGCTATAACAAGGCAGCGGACGAGCGTTCCTGGGCGGATATGCAGGCGTTCTTCAAGACGGTGTTCAAATAAAAGACTGTGCAATCGTTGTGGGAGCGTCTGTCTTGCTCAATTTCTAAAAGCTGGCGCGATCCCTGGACTGCCCCCAAGAAGTTGGATTGGTATCCAACTTCTTGGGGGCAGTCCACCCTGTGGGAGCGGGCTTGCCCGCGAACACAGGCGAAGCCCGTGCCATCCACCACGGTGTTGACTTCGCGGGCAAGCCCGCTTCCACGCCACCTCCCTTAGCGCCTGCACAGCTGGCACAATAAGCCCCATGAACATACTTCCCGCCTGCTGCGCCCCGCTCCAGCACCACTGGCCCCTGCCCCGCCCACTCCCCGGCGCTGTGCTGGTCAGTTGCGCCTTCGACCCTGCCCACCTGGCAACCGACGACTTCCAGCGCGCCGGTATCGTGCCCAGCGCCAGCCTGCAGCGCTCAGTCGCCAAGCGCCAGGCCGAGTACCTGGCCGGTCGCGTATGTGCCCGTGCCGCGCTCCAGCGCCTGGACGGACGCGACTACGTCCCCGGCACCCATGAGGACCGCTCGCCGATCTGGCCGGTGGGCATCCACGGCTCGATCACCCATGGCAAGGGCTGGGCCGCCGCCGTGGTCGCCGCCGAGGGCAGTTGCCAAGGCCTGGGGCTGGATCAGGAAACCCTGCTGGATGACGAGCGCGCCGATCGACTGATGGGCGAAATCCTCACCCCGGCAGAGCTGGAGCGCCTGGACCGCCGTCAGCTCGGCCTGACCGTTACCTTGACCTTTTCGCTGAAGGAAAGCCTGTTCAAGACCCTCTACCCACTGACCCGCCAGCGCTTCTACTTCGAGCACGCCGAAGTGCTGGACTGGTCCAGCGAAGGCCTGGCGCGCCTGCGCCTGCTTGCTGACCTGTCGCCGCAGTGGCGACACGGCGCAGAGCTGCAAGGCCAGTTCTGCCTGCAGGACGGCCACTTGCTCAGCCTGATCAGCGCTTGACCTCTACTGCGATGCCTGCTGCCGTGGCCAGGTCAGGCTGAAGCAGGCTCCACCCAACGCCGCACTGCGCCCCACCGTGGCCCGGCCCGCGTGCCAGTAGATGATCCGCCGTACGATCGACAGGCCCAGGCCATGCCCGCCCGAGGCACGGGTACGGCTGTCATCGAGGCGGGTAAAGGGCGTGAAAATGCGGTCCCAGAAGCCCTCGGGGATCCCTGGGCCGTCATCCTCCACATCGATGCGGCAACGTTGCTGGCCCAGCTGATAACTCAGGCGCACTTCGCCCTCGGCATGGCGCATGGCATTGCCGACAAGGTTCTGCAGGGCCCGGTGCAAGTAGCGCGGCTCGGCCTCGACCCAGGCGCCTTCGGCATCCGCGCCCTGACACTCGCCGCGCACCACCCGCACCTCGGCACGCAAAGGTGCCAGCTCTTCGATCACCCGATCGAGCAAGGCATCCAGATCGACCCGCTGGAACTTCAAGGCCGGTGCGCCTTGCTCCAGGCGGGCGTAGGTCAGCATCTCGTCGACCAGCTTGTCGAGGTCCTGGATATCCCCGTCCATGCCCGCCAGGTGCTTTGCCCGCACCTGTTCAGTCGTGGCGCTTTCGATCATCTCCAGGCCAAAGCGCAGGCGCGCCACCGGCGTGCGAAGCTCGTGGGACACCGCTCGCACCAGCTCGCGCTGCATGGTCAGCGAGCGCTGCAGGTGCTCGGCCATGCCATTGAAGGCAGCCGCCAGGCGCCCTACCGAGTCGGCGTCGCCGGCCGGCACGCGGGTATCCAGGCTGCCCTGGGCGATGCGCGTGGCAGCAATCTCCAGGCCGGACACACGACGTTCCAGCTGACGCACCAGCAGGTAGACCACCAGGCCAATCAGGCACAGACCCAGGAACGCAATCAGGATCAGCAACTGCGGCGGATAAGGGTTGAGCTGGTACAGCGGGCCGATTTCCAGTACCCATGGCGAGCCCGTCAGCCCGGCGAACACCCGGATCGAGTCACCATCCTTGCCCAGCGCCATCACCGTGTCGCCCTCCTCCACGCGGCGCCGCTGGTCATCGTCCAGGCTGACCCGCTCGATACGTTGCAAGGCAACGCCAAAGCCGAAGCCCTTTTCCTGCTTGATCTGTGCCAGGCGCTGCTGCTGTTCGGTTACCGGGTAGCGCACCAGTTCGTCGGCCAATAGATAGAGGGTGGCCCGCGCCAACTGCTCGCTGATCTGTTTGATCTGCGCGACCAGCATCAGGTCTTCCTGGCCCACCTTGCGTAGCACTTGCGCCGCATGCGGGCCAATTTTCTCGACCACCACCAGGCCACGGTACAGGCGCGCTCGCTGGCCACCGTCAAGGCTGCGTGCGCTCATCGGTTGCAGCGCCAACGGCACGCCAAGCAGGCGTTCCCAGATCAGCAGCGAACGCTTGCGTTGGGTTTCATTCTGCATTGCCAGGTTGTCGGCCATCAGGCTGAAGGTGCCCTGGGCCAGGCCCTCGCGATGCTGGGCAGCGCGCACTTCGTTGACCAGGTGCAGGCTGAGCACGCCAAGCAGGGCCACCAGCACCAGCACGGCCAGCATGCCGCCGTAGATGCGCAGGAAGATCGAATTGTTCATGGTGCCTCGCCCACGAACAGGTAGCCTTTGCTGCGCAGGGTCTTGATCAACCGCGGCTGAAGCGGGTCGTCGCCGATCTTGGGGCGGATTTTCGAGATGCGGATATCGATAGAGCGGTCCTGGCCGTCGTAGCCCACGCCACGCAGTGCGGTGAAGATCTGTTCACGGGTCAGCACCCGGCCAGCGTTGCTGGCCAACAGCCAGAGCAGATCGAATTCGGCGCCGGTCAGCTCGATCAACTGCTCGCCCAGGTGCGCCTCGCGCAGGCGGTTGTCGATACGCAGCGCACCGAAGGCCAGGTCCTGGCGCTTGCTGTCCACGGTTTCGCTGCGGCGCAGCAGGGCCTGGATACGCGCCAGCAGCAAGCGTGGGCGCACGGGTTTGCAGACGTAGTCGTCGGCCCCCAGGTCCAGGCCCTGAACCTGGTCGAGTTCATCGCTGCGCGCGGTGAGCATGAGGATCGGCCCCTGGTACTGGCTGCGCACCCGGCGGCAGATGCTCAGGCCGTCCTCGCCGGGGAGCATCAGGTCGAGGATCACCAGGTCGGGCTGGCTGTCGATGATGCGCCTCGCGGCACGGGCGCCATCGGCCTCCACCGCGACCTCGAAACCATTGGCCTGCAGGTATTCGGCGGTGAGTTCGGCGAGGCGCTGGTCGTCTTCGACGATGAGGATGCGGGGTATGGGGTGGTCCATGGCTTTGGCCTTGTTGTTCTTGGGATCGTGTCAGGGCAGCTGAGAGTATGAATGTAGATGGGGGGCCCTGCGAGACCGAGCGCCCCGCGGGCGGTGCTCGATCTCCCAGGCACCCCAGATCTTCAGACACGCCCTACCGCCCCTCGACTGAACCGTTTTTTGTGACAGGCTTCGCGCCAAAAAAAAACTGCCCAAGGGCGTCAAGGTGCAGAAAAATACTGCAAACCACTTGGCACAAGGCCTACAGCGAATACCCACCATTCACTCACAAAGTACACACAACTTATCCACAGGCGCTCGCCTTGCAAAGCCCCCAATACCGCATTATCTTGTATCCCGATCGCAGCGAACCACTAGATATAGGGGTTCGTGCAAAATCACACACAAAAGTCAACCCGCAAGATCAAGCGATTTTTCGGGTGGAACTTCAGGTGATTTCAGCAGCCAAACCGCTCCTGCGGAGGCGACCGAGGCAAGCTCTTTCAGGGCGTTGTTCGGGCATGGGTGTTGCAGGCCAGGCCTGGCACCCATCAGCAACAGTTTTTGGGCTCGGCCCAGAACCTTTGACTTCGGCCAGGGAGCGGCAAGCCATTGCCCCTTATTCCTGAGTCTGTCCCGAAGTCGGTACGCCCGCGCGGGCGGATGCGCATGCATTGCGCATCCCCGCGAGGTTATCGAGCAAGTGGACGGAACGGTGGGCGCCCATAAGGCGCCTGAACAATATAGAAACTGTGGAGACACCCACCCATGCAAACCGACACAACTCGCGAGAACCCGCAGGCCCAGGTGCCGCAGGCCGCCGATTCCAACCAGGATCTGGCTGCCACCGCCCCCGGCCAACTGCGCGTGATCAAGCGTAACGGCACTGTCGTCCCTTACACCGACGACAAGATCACCGTCGCCATCACCAAGGCGTTCCTCGCAGTTGAAGGCGGCACCGCCGCCGCTTCGTCGCGCATCCACGACACCGTCGCACGCCTGACTGAACAGGTTACCGCCACGTTCAAGCGTCGCATGCCATCGGGTGGCACCATCCACATCGAAGAAATCCAGGACCAGGTCGAACTGGCCCTGATGCGCGCCGGCGAGCAGAAAGTCGCCCGCGACTACGTGATCTACCGTGACCAGCGCGCCAAGGAGCGTGCCACCCGCGCCAACACCGACGCCGTGGTCGAGCCGCACCCGAGCATCCGCATCACCCTGGCTGACGGCAGCCTGGCGCCGCTCGACATGGCCCGCCTGAACACCATCATCAGCGAAGCCTGCGAAGGCCTGGCCGAAGTCGATGGCGACCTGATCCAGCGCGAAACTCTGAAGAACCTGTACGACGGCGTGGCCATCAAGGACGTCAACACCGCCCTGGTGATGACCGCCCGTACCCTGGTGGAGCGCGAGCCGAACTACTCGTTCGTTACCGCCCGCCTGCTGATGGACACCCTGCGCGCCGAAGGCCTGGGCTTCCTGAATGTAGCCGACAGCGCTACCCACCACGAGATGGCTGACCTGTACGCCAAGGCCCTGCCGGCCTACGTCGCCAAAGGTATCGAGTTCGAGCTGCTGAACCCGGCCCTGGCCGACTTCGACCTGGAAAAACTGGGCAAGGCAATCAACCACGAGCGTGACCAGCAGTTCACCTACCTGGGCCTGCAAACCCTGTACGACCGCTACTTCATCCACAAGGATGGCGTGCGCTTCGAGCTGCCGCAGGTGTTCTTCATGCGTGTGGCCATGGGCCTGGCGCTGGAAGAGAAGGACAAGGAAGCCCGTGCGATCGAGTTCTACAACCTGTTGTCGTCGTTCGACTACATGGCCTCGACCCCGACCCTGTTCAACGCCGGCACCCTGCGCCCGCAGCTGTCCAGCTGCTACCTGACCACCGTGCCGGACGACCTGTCGGGCATCTACCACGCGATCCACGACAACGCCATGCTGTCGAAATTCGCCGGTGGCCTGGGCAACGACTGGACCCCGGTCCGTGCACTGGGCTCGTACATCAAGGGCACCAACGGTAAATCCCAGGGCGTCGTCCCGTTCCTGAAAGTGGTCAACGACACCGCCGTTGCCGTGAACCAGGGTGGCAAGCGCAAAGGCGCTGTATGTGCCTACCTGGAAACCTGGCACCTGGACATCGAAGAATTCATCGAGCTGCGCAAGAACACCGGTGATGACCGCCGTCGTACCCACGACATGAACACCGCCAACTGGATCCCTGACCTGTTCATGAAGCGTGTCTTCGATGACGGCAAGTGGACCCTGTTCTCGCCTTCGGAAGTGCCAGACCTGCACGACCTGACCGGCAAGGCCTTCGAAGAGCGCTACGAGTACTACGAAGCCCTGACCGAGTACAACAAGATCAAGGTGTTCAAGACCATCCAGGCCAAAGACCTGTGGCGCAAGATGCTGTCGATGCTGTTCGAGACCGGCCACCCATGGCTGACCTTCAAGGACCCGTGCAACCTGCGTTCGCCGCAGCAGCACGTGGGCGTGGTCCACAGCTCGAACCTGTGCACCGAGATCACCCTGAACACCAACAAGGACGAGATCGCAGTCTGCAACCTGGGCTCGATCAACCTGCCGAACCACATCGTCGACGGCAAGCTGGACACTGCCAAGCTGCAGCGTACCGTGAACACCGCTGTGCGCATGCTCGACAACGTGATCGACATCAACTACTACTCGGTGCCGCAAGCGCGTAACTCGAACTTCAAGCACCGTCCGGTCGGCCTGGGCATCATGGGCTTCCAGGATGCGCTGTACCTGCAGCACATTCCTTACGGCTCCGATGCTGCCGTCGAGTTTGCCGACAAGTCGATGGAAGCGGTCAGCTACTACGCCATCCAGGCTTCGTGCGACCTGGCCGATGAACGCGGCGCCTACGAGACCTTCCAGGGTTCGCTGTGGTCCAAGGGCATCCTGCCGCTGGATTCGCAACAGATCCTGATCGAGGCCCGTGGCCAGAAGTACATCGACGTCAACCTGGAAGAAACCCTGGACTGGGCGCCGGTACGTGCCCGCGTACAGAAAGGTATTCGTAACTCGAACATCATGGCCATCGCGCCAACCGCGACCATCGCCAACATCACTGGCGTGTCGCAGTCGATCGAGCCTACCTACCAGAACCTGTACGTGAAATCGAACCTGTCTGGCGAATTCACCGTGATCAACCCGTACCTGGTTCGCGACCTCAAGGCCCGCGACCTGTGGGACTCGGTCATGATCAACGACCTGAAGTACTACGACGGTTCGGTACAGCAGATCGAGCGTATCCCGCAAGAGCTGAAAGACCTGTACGCCACTGCGTTCGAAGTCGAGACCAAGTGGATTGTCGACGCGGCTTCCCGTCGCCAGAAGTGGATCGACCAGGCGCAGTCGCTGAACCTGTACATTGCCGGCGCCTCGGGCAAGAAGCTGGACGTGACCTACCGCATGGCCTGGTACCGTGGCTTGAAAACCACCTACTACCTCCGTGCCCTGGCCGCAACCAGCACCGAGAAGTCGACCATCAACACCGGCAAGCTCAACGCCGTTTCCAGCGGTGGCGACAGCGCCCCGGTCCAGGCAGCCGGCCCAGCGCCAGTGCCGAAGGCCTGCGCGATCGACGAGCCTGACTGCGAAGCCTGCCAGTAAGGCCTGAATGCCGTGCGGGGTGCCTACGGGTGCCCCGCGCGGCATTTTTGTATCCGCGCCTCAGAGAAACCTTGCCCTTTGCCCACTGTTCACGCAGCTCGGTAAAAGAACAGGACCTCTCAAAAAGGATGTAAGCCCATGGCGCGGAAAAAACTGGCATCTCGCAAGATTGGTCGCAACGCAGAAACCGGCCGTTTCACCTCGGTGGAACAGGCACGCAAGCACCCCAAGACACACATCGTCGAAACGCTGTATACCCACCGTAGATAGTGGTGGCTGGCCTCATCGCCGGCTAGCCCGCGGTGAGGCCGGCTTCGCCAACAAAGCCCTCAATAAACACCATATGATGTGTCTTTAAATTTAAACTGGCACAACATATAGGTTGGCGCTACACTCTCCCCCCGTAGAAGAAGCCACCTGTTTCGTGAACGGACGCACGCCAAACCGGTCGAAAAAGTTACCCTCGCCGGCAACACATGCGCCCCGATCGAAGGTGAATTCCGGTATACTTTGCGCCCTCTGAAAAGAGCACCTATTCAATTGTCCTGGCCCCTCCCTGAGGCCTGGCCAGGTACAAGCCAGAACACATTCAGATGTAAACGAGAGTCAGCCTCTCGAGCTGTCCATTCGCCGTTACGGCCTTGCGTCAGGCATCACATTCTTTAAATCCAACCGGTTGCCCCAGGGCGACCCTCAAGCAGGAGCCAAACCATGCTGAGCTGGGACGAATTCGACAAAGAAGACGGCGAAGTAGCCGCCAAAGGCAACACCCCTGCGCAGGCCGCTGCCGCCGCCACCCTCGACAAGCTCGACAGCGCCGGTGGTGCCGCCGCCCTGGAGGCCCGTGCGGCCACCGCTTCTGACTCCGAAGCCGTCAAACGTGCCAAGGCTGCCCTCGACGCCCTCGACGTTGCCGAAGGCCTGGCCGAGCTGGAAGGCTCCTCGGCCCGCGTTGCAGTCGATGAAAAGCGCATGATCAACTGCCGCGCCGACCTCAACCAGCTGGTACCGTTCAAGTACGACTGGGCCTGGCAGAAGTACCTGGACGGCTGCGCCAACCACTGGATGCCGCAAGAGGTCAACATGACCGCCGACATCGCCCTGTGGAAGAGCCAGGACGGCCTGACCGAAGACGAACGCCGCATCGTCATGCGCAACCTCGGCTTCTTCTCCACCGCCGACTCGCTGGTTGCCAACAACCTGGCCCTGGCCGTGTACCGCCTGATCACCAACCCGGAGTGCCGCCAGTACATCCTGCGCCAGGCCTTCGAAGAAGCGATCCACACCCACGCCTACCAGTACTGCATCGAGTCGCTGGGCATGGATGAAGGCGAGATCTTCAACATGTACCACGAGATCCCGTCGGTCGCTAAAAAAGCCGCCTGGGGCCTGAAGTACACCCGCGCCATCTCCGACCCGGAATTCAACACCGGCACCGTCGAAACCGACAAAGAGCTGCTGCGCAACCTGATCGCCTACTACTGCGTCCTGGAAGGCATCTTCTTCTACTGCGGCTTCACCCAGATCCTGTCCATGGGCCGCCGCAACAAGATGACTGGCGTTGCCGAGCAGTTCCAGTACATCCTGCGTGACGAGTCGATGCACCTGAACTTCGGTATCGACGTGATCAACCAGATCAAGATCGAAAACCCGCACCTGTGGGATGCGGCGATGAAGGAAGAAGCGACCCAGATGATCCTGCAAGGGACCCAGCTGGAGATCGAATACGCCCGAGACACCATGCCACGCGGCGTATTGGGCATGAACGCAGCGATGATGGAGGACTACCTCAAGTTCATCGCCAACCGTCGCCTGACTCAGATTGGCTTGAAAGAAGAATATCCAGGGACTACCAACCCGTTCCCATGGATGAGTGAGATCATGGACTTGAAGAAGGAGAAGAACTTCTTTGAGACGCGTGTGATTGAGTATCAGACTGGCGGGGCGTTGAGCTGGGACTGACCGTCCGGGCTGAGCATCGAGAAGGCTGCCGATTGGCAGCCTTTTTTTATGATGTTCCCCAAGGGTCCTGACGTCAGTTACGAAAAGTGACCACAGCGCCATTCCCTTCAAATGAAGAGGCCTCGCCCTTGCCGACAGGAGGGGTACGGCACCAGCAAGGATGCCGGGACTGGACATGCCAGTCTAAGTGGTCAAGGACGAGGCCAGATCTGAAGATAGCGCAGGCTCGGGGATGGGGCCACCGCTGTTTCGATTTGATTTGTAACCCTGTCCCCGGTTTGCGGTGCGAAGCAGCCAATGGGGTGGATGGCACAGGCTTTACCCGTGTTCGCGGGCAAGCCCGCCTGCTAGCAATAGATCGTGGACGTGCGTGGTGCATGGCAGTTGTAGTATGTCTGCAGCGCGTTCAGGCTAGAGCCTCTGCAGCTCAGTTTTTGGCGTCTAGTACCCTATTTGCTCTGCGATCAGCCGTTGACAGCCCTCCTCCCCCTTGCTAATAATCGCCCACAGTTGTACGACAACACATAACAAAAACAACAATCCGTGGACGAACTCATGTCGACATCCATCCCGCTACACCTACGTTTGTTGCACCCCCCTCCTTCCCCGGCCAGCTTGCGTACGCCTGCCAGTACGTAGCGCCCGGTTACCGCGCATTCACCCCTGGCCCTGACCGGCCCGTTATCTACCCGCCCCTGCCGCAGGCCGCTTGCGCGTGCCCGGTGGACGGGCTGCCACACCCTTAGGGAGCACAACAATAATGAAAATCTGCCACACCCTACCCTTCGCCCTGCTTGGCGCCGGGGTTATCGCCGGCCTGCCGGGCACTAGCCTGGCAGCGGGATTTGTCGAGGACAGCAAGGCCACCCTCGGGCTGCGCAACTTCTACATCAACCGCAACTTCACCAACCCCAGCAACCCACAGAGCAAGGCCGAGGAGTGGACGCAAAGCTTCATTCTCGATGCCCGCTCGGGGTTCACAGAAGGGCCAATCGGCTTCGGCGTGGATGTGCTGGGGCTGTGGTCGGTCAAGCTCGACGGTGGTGGCGGTACCTATGGCACGGCGTTGCTGCCACGCCATGACGATGGCAAGCCTGCTGACGATTACGGGCGCCTGGCAGTGGCGGGTAAGGCGCGTATTTCCAAGACCGAACTGAAGATCGGTGAATGGATGCCGGTGCTGCCGATTCTGCGTTCGGACGACGGGCGTTCGTTGCCGCAAACATTCCGTGGCGGGCAGGTGACCTCCAATGAAATCGCCGGGCTGACCCTGTACGGCGGCCAGTTCCGCGGCAACAGCCCGCGTAACGACGCGAGCATGGAAGACATGAGCTACGGCGGCGGTGTGTCGGACCGTTTCAACTTCGTCGGCGGCGAGTACAAGTTCAACCAGGACCGCACGCTGGTGGGGCTTTGGAATGCGGTGCTGAAGGACGTGTACCAGCAGCAATACCTGCAACTGAGCCACAGCCAGCCGGTGGGTGACTGGACCCTGGGTGCGAACCTGGGCTACTTCCATGGCGACGAGGACGGCTCCGAACGTGCCGGGCAGCTGGACAACAAGACCTACTCGGGGATGTTCTCGGCCAAGTACGGCGGCAGCACCTTCTGGGTGGGGCTGCAGAAAGTCGATGGTGATACCTGGATGCGGGTAAACGGCACCAGTGGCGGCACCCTGGCCAACGACAGTTACAACTCCAGCTTCGACAATGCCAACGAGCGTTCGTGGCAGGTGCGCCATGACTTCAACTTCGTCACCGTCGGGGTGCCAGGGCTGACCTTGATGAACCGCTACATCAGCGGGCGCGATGTGCACAGCGGGGGGGTGACCGATGGCAAGGAGTGGGTGCGTGAAACGGAGCTTGCGTATGTGATCCAGAGCGGGGCGTTCAAGGATTTGAGCGTGAAATGGCGTAACTCGTCGATTCGCCGGGATTACAGCAATAACGAGTTTGATGAGAACCGGTTGATCTTCAACTACCCATTGTCGTTGCTCTGATCATGACCTGCGGATTTACCCGCGAATACGGTGGCGGCGGCAACGGTGAACGGCGGGTGGAGATTGGCCAGCAGGGCCGGCCTCTTCGCGGGTAAACCCGCTCCTACGGGCGACCGCGCAGGCCTTTCACCTTTTCTTACCCGCGAAAAGGCCGGCAAAAGCCGCCCAAGCCTCATTGACAACACACAGAACCACCGCCAATAATCACCCAAGTCATACGACAACCTACAACAACTAACAACAAGAGCCGGCCATGACCACTACCCCCTTCAATCGCCTGCTGCTCACCGGAGCCGCAGGCGGCCTGGGCAAGGTCCTTCGCGAACGCCTGAAAGGCTACGCCGAGGTCCTGCGCCTTTCCGACATCAGCCCCATGGCGCCTGCTGCTGGCCCGCATGAGGAAGTCATCACCTGCGACCTGGCCGACAAGGCTGCGGTGCATGCACTGGTCGAAGGCGTGGACGCCATCATCCACTTCGGCGGGGTTTCTACCGAGCACGCCTTCGAAGAGATTCTCGGCCCCAATATCTGCGGCGTGTTCCACGTGTACGAGGCGGCGCGCAAGCATGGGGTCAAGCGCATCATCTTCGCCAGCTCCAACCACACCATCGGTTTCTATCGCCAGGATGAGCGCATCGATGCTCACGCGCCGCGCCGTCCCGACAGCTATTACGGGCTGTCCAAGTGCTACGGCGAAGATGTGGCCAGCTTCTACTTCGACCGCTACGGCATCGAGACCGTCAGCATTCGCATCGGCTCGTCGTTCCCGCAGCCACAGAACCCGCGCATGCTCTGCACCTGGCTGAGCTATGACGACTTGGTGCAACTGATCGAACGTGGGCTATCGACGCCCGACGTTGGCCATACCATCGTCTACGGCGCCTCCGACAATCGCACCGTGTGGTGGGACAACCGCCATGCCGCGCACCTGGGCTATGTGCCCAAGGACAGCTCGGAAGCCTTCCGCGCAGCCGTGGAGGCCCAACCGGCACCCGCCGCCGATGACCCGAGCATGGTCTACCAGGGCGGCGCTTTCGCCGTGGCCGGCCCGTTCAACTGACCCCACGCCAGGAGGCACGGCCATGAACTGCGAACTGATCGTCGACGCCCGTAACGGTACCGGCGAAAGCCCTGTGTGGCACCCCGGTGAACAGGCCCTGTACTGGGTAGACATTCCCGCTCGCCAATTGCATCGCTGGCAAGCGGCCGATGGCAAACACCAGTTCTGGCAAGGCGACGAGATGCTGGCCTGCATCGCCCGCAGCGGTCAGGGCTGGGTTGCGGGTATGGAAAGCGGCATCTTTCAGCTCCAGGCCAGGGCGGACGGCAGCCTGGACAGCCGGCTGCTCAGCAACGTGCAGCACGCCCAGGCCGGCATGCGCTTCAACGATGGCCGCTGCGACCGTCAGGGCCGCTTCTGGGCCGGGACCATGCTGCTGGACATGCAGCAAGGCGCCCATGTGGGTGCGCTGTACCGGCATGACGGCGAAGGCCACCTGCACCTGCAGCAGGACGGCATGATCGTGCCCAACGGCCTGGCGTTCAGCCCCGACGGCAAGCGCATGTACCTGTCCGACTCACACCCCAACGTGCAGAAGGTGTGGGCCTTCGACTACGACACCGACAGCGGCACGCCGCACAACAAGCGGCTGTTCGTCGACATGCGCGGCTACCCAGGGCGCCCCGACGGCGCCGCGATCGACCAGGATGGCTGCTACTGGATCTGCGGCAACGACGCCGGGCAAGTTCACCGCTTCACGCCTGACGGGCGCCTCGACCGCTCGCTCAGCGTGCCGGTGAAAAAGCCGGCCATGTGCGCCTTTGGTGGCGCCAACCTCGACACCCTGTACGTCACCTCGATCCGCCCCGCGGGCATCGACCTCGGCGACCAGCCACTGGCTGGCGGGGTATTTGCCCTCAACCCTGGCACCAAGGGCCTGGAGGAACCTGCCTACCGGGGCTGAGCCCCACTGCCACACCCACACTTGCACGCCCGAAACCGGATAATAAAAACCACGGAGTTTCATCATGACGTTCAAACGCAAGCTGCTTCTTGCCGTACTCCCGTTCGCCTTCAGCGTGGCCATGCCCGCCTCGGCGCTGGACATCAAGTTCGCCGAAATCCACCCGGCCGGCTACCCGACCGTGGTCGCCGAGCAGAACATGGGTAAAAAGCTGGAACAGGCCAGCAATGGCGACATTACCTTCAAGATGTTCGCCGGCGGCGTGCTGGGATCGGAAAAGGAAGTGATCGAACAGGCTCAGATCGGCGCCGTGCAGATGACCCGCGTCAGCCTGGGGATCGTCGGCCCGGTCGTACCGGATGTGAACGTGTTCAACATGCCGTTCGTGTTCCGCGACCATGATCACATGCGCAAGATTATCGACGGCGAGATCGGCCAGGAGATCCTCGACAAGATCACCAACTCCGACTTCAACCTGGTGGCCTTGGCCTGGATGGACGGCGGCTCGCGCAGCATCTACACCAAAAAGCCGGTGCGCAGCCTGGAAGACCTCAAAGGCATGAAGATTCGCGTACAGGGCAACCCGCTGTTCATCGACATGATGAACGCCATGGGCGGCAACGGTATCGCCATGGACACCGGGGAAATCTTCAGTGCCCTGCAAACCGGGGTGATCGATGGCGCCGAGAACAACCCGCCGACCTTGCTTGAGCACAACCATTTCCAGAGCGCCAAGTACTACACCCTGACCGGCCACCTGATCCTGCCGGAGCCGGTGGTGATGTCCAAGACCACCTGGAACAAGCTCACTCCCGAGCAGCAGGTGCTGGTGAAAAAGGTCGCGCGCGAAGCACAGATGGAAGAGCGCGCGCTGTGGGACGCCAAGTCTGCCGCCAGCGAAGAGAAGCTCAAGGCCGCCGGTGTCGAGTTCATCACTGTCGACAAGAAGCCGTTCTATGACGCCACCGCCTCGGTACGCGAGAAGTACGGCGCGCAGTACGCCGACCTGATGAAGCGTATCGACGCCGTCCAGTAATACCAGCCCCTTCCAAGACGACCTCGGCAGTGCGGCCGCCGCCGCCCTGCCGCTTTGGTGATGCCTATGAAATCGCTTTTCCTGAGCGTGAACGACACGCTGTACCGCAGTTGTATCTGGATCGCGGGCCTGTCGATCCTGGCCATGACGCTGATCATCCCGTGGGGCATCTTCGCCCGCTACGTGCTGGGCACCGGCTCCAGCTGGCCAGAGCCAGTCTCGATCCTGCTGATGGTGGTATTCACCTTCGTTGGTGCCGCCGCCAGCTATCGCGCCGGGGCGCATATGGCGGTGGGGATGATTACCGACCGGTTGCCGCCGCTACAGCGCCAGCTGGTCGCCCTGCTGGTACAACTGCTGATGATCGTAGTGTGCGTGTTCATGACCTATTACGGCACCCGGCTGTGCATCACCACCTGGAACCAGTCGCTGGCCTCGCTGCCCGGTGTGCGGGTCGGCATGACTTACGCGCCGATCCCGGTCGGCGGCGTGCTGACGCTGGTGTTCGTGCTGGAAAAACTCCTGCTGGGCGATCAGAGCAACCGCAAGGTCGTGCGCTTTGATCTGGTCGAAGAAAACGAAGGAGCTGCGTAAATGGAAGCGTTCATTCTGTTGGGCAGTTTCATCGTGCTGATTCTGATCGGCATGCCGGTAGCCTACGCCCTGGGCCTGTCGGCACTGATCGGCGCCTGGTGGATCGACATCCCGCTGCAGGCGATGATGATCCAGGTGGCCAGTGGGGTTAACAAGTTTTCGCTGCTGGCCATTCCATTCTTCGTGCTGGCCGGCGCGATCATGGCCGAAGGCGGCATGTCGCGCCGGCTGGTGGCCTTTGCCGGGGTGCTGGTGGGCTTCGTGCGTGGCGGGCTGTCGCTGGTCAACATCATGGCCTCAACCTTCTTTGGCGCGATTTCCGGCTCGTCGGTAGCCGATACCGCCTCGGTGGGCTCGGTGCTGATCCCGGAGATGGAACGCAAGGGTTACCCGCGCGAGTTCTCCACCGCCGTAACCGTCAGCGGTTCGGTGCAGGCGCTGCTGACCCCGCCTAGCCACAACTCGGTGCTGTACTCGCTGGCGGCGGGCGGCACGGTATCGATCGCCTCGCTGTTCATGGCAGGGGTGATGCCCGGCCTGCTGCTGAGCGCGGTGATGATGGGCCTGTGCCTGTTGTTCGCCAAGAAGCGCAACTACCCCAAGGGCGAAGTGATCCCGCTGCGCCAGGCGCTGAAAATTGCCGGTGAGGCGCTGTGGGGCCTGATGGCCATGGTCATCATCCTCGGCGGTATCCTGTCGGGGGTGTTCACCGCCACCGAATCGGCAGCCGTGGCGGTGGTGTGGTCGTTCTTCGTGACCATGTTCATCTACCGCGACTACAAGTGGCGCGACCTGCCCAAGCTGATGCACCGCACAGTACGGACCATCTCCATCGTGATGATCCTGATCGGCTTTGCCGCCAGCTTCGGCTACGTAATGACGCTGATGCAGATCCCGTCGAAGATCACCACGGCGTTCCTGACCCTGTCGGACAACCGCTACGTGATCCTGATGTGCATCAACTTCATGTTGTTGCTGCTGGGCACGGTGATGGACATGGCGCCGCTGATCCTGATTCTTACCCCGATCCTGCTGCCGGTGATTACCGGTATCGGCGTGGACCCGGTGCACTTTGGCATGATCATGCTGGTGAACCTGGGTATCGGGCTGATCACCCCGCCGGTGGGCGCGGTGCTGTTCGTGGGCTCGGCCATTGGCAAGGTGAGCATCGAGTCGACGGTGAAGGCGCTGCTGCCGTTTTACCTGGCACTGTTCCTGGTGCTGATGGCAGTGACTTACATTCCAGCGATCTCGCTTTGGCTGCCTAGCGTGGTGCTGTAATTATGACCGGGGGCCGCTTGGCGGCCCCTGGGCTCTTGCAAATGGATCCTGCACATGGCTGTCCCCTCCTCTGCCGTACCCCTGTTCCCACGCAAGCTGGCCATCGCCCTGCTGGCCCTGCTGGCCTGTTCGTTCGCCGGCAACCATGTCGCCGCGCGCATTGCCTTCGATGACGGCACCGGCGTGTTGCTGGCCATTCTCTGTCGCTCGGGCATCACCTTCCTGGTACTGGCCGGGCTGCTGCTGTGGCAACGTCAGGCCCTGGCCCTGCCCGCTGGTGCGCGCCGCTGGCAGCTGCTGCTCGGCTTGCTGATTGCCACCCAGAGCCTCTGCCTGTACTCGGCGGTGGCGCGTATTCCGGTGGCTCTGGCACTGCTGGTGGGCAACACCTTCCCGATGCTGTTGGCGCTGCTCACCTGGGCGCTGGGCGGCGCACGCCCCACGGGCCGCACCGTACTGTTCATGGGCCTGATCCTGTGCGGCCTGGTGCTGGCGCTGGATGTGCCGGCACGCCTGGCCGACAGCGGTGCGGCCAACCCGCACTGGGTGCCAGGGGTCAGCCTGGCCTTCGGCGCCGCCTGTGCCTTTGCCTGCGCCTTGTGGATCACCGACCATAAACTGGCCAGCGTGCGCGGCCCCGTGCGCAGCCTGCTGACTTTGCTGATCGTGTTCTCCAGCATGCTGCTTGCAGGCGCAAGCGGCGTGATGCCGTCCGGTTTGTCACTGCCAGGCAGCAGCAGTGGCTGGGCGGCCTTGGCCAGCCTGGTAGTGCTGTATGGCTTGGCCTTCACCTTGCTGTTCGTTTGTGTGCCAAGGCTGAACATGGCGCAGAACGCACCCGTGATGAACGTCGAACCCATCGCCACGCTACTGCTGGGCTGGGCCTTGCTCGACCAGCAACTCGGCACCCTGCAATTACTCGGCGGCGCGGTGGTGGTGTGCGGCATCGTGCTGCTCACCTACCGTCGGGCCAATTGATCGTTCATTTAAATGGAGCCTTGAATGCCTGCGACCGAACTGCACCTGCAGGACCGCCTGACCCGTCTGAGCCTGGCTCCGGAGTTGGGCGCCAGCCTGGTCAACTGGGAAGTGAAAGCGACCGGGCAAGCGCTGCTACGCCATTCCGACCTGGCCGCACTGGAAAGTGGTACGCCACGACGCCTCGCCTGCTACCCACTGGCGCCTTGGTCCAACCGCATTGGCGAGGGTGGCTTTGCCCGACCCGAGGGGTGGCAGTCACTGGCACCCAATACCGGGCATGACCCTTACCCGATCCATGGCAGTGCCTGGCAGCAGGCCTGGCAGGTGGAGCATCACAGTGAACAGCGAGCACGGCTGACGCTAGACAGTGCTGTGCCGTTTGCTTACCGGGCCACACTGGAAGTGCATCTGCATGAGGGGTGCCTGAACCTGGACCTGCATGTAACCCATCTGGATGAGTCGGCCAACTGGTACGGGTTGGGGTTGCACCCTTACTTTCCGCGGTATCCCGATACCAAGTTGTACGCATCGGCACGCAAAGTGTGGCTGGCCGAGGATGGGCGGTTGCCGTCGTACCAGGCCGAGGTGCCCGAACAATGGCGCTTCAATGCCATGGGACGTTTACCCGAGACAGTGGTTGATCACGCCTTCAGTGGCTGGCCAGGCGAGTGCGTGATCGAACAGCCCAGCGCGGGTTATCGACTGGCGTGCAGTGCCAATGGGGCCGAACACTTCTTGCTGTATTGCCCGCAGGGGCAAGGTTTTTTCTGCTTTGAACCTGTTAGCCACCCAATCAATGCGCATCACCTGCCAGGGCGACCAGGGTTGCGGTTGCTGAACCGGGGGGATGCAATGACCCTGGGGTTCAGGATGCAGTATCGGGCGTTGTGAGCGGGCTGCCTGAAAAAGGGCCGTCACGATAGCGAACATTGTCTGGCGCCATTTCTCGACGCGCTGCACGACCTCAATCCAGCTGCTGATCGCGCAAGTCTTGCGCCAGCACGTCGATAAAGGCCCTGACCTTGGCCGAGCCGTACTTGCTTTCGCGGTGCAGCACATGAATGGGCCAGGGCGCCTCTTCGTACTCGGCCAGCAGCACCTGTAACTGCCCGCTGGCCAGTTCGTCTGCCACCTGGTACGACAGCAGCCGGGCAATCCCCAGCCCGCCGCCGGCAGCTGCGATTGCCCCGTCATTGCTGGTTACCGTCAGCCGTGGCTTCATGCGCACCAAGGTCGGCTCGTCGGTCACTCCGAAGCGCCAACCCGCCCGCGGCGACAGGTTGGTGGTGCCGATTATCGCATGCGCGGCCAGGTCCGACGGGTGCTTCGGCACACCATGGCGCGCCAGGTAGTCGGGCGAGGCACACAACATGCGCCGCACCCTGCCCACCCGCAACGCCTTCAACCCGGAGTCGGGCAACGGCCCGATGCGCACGGCCACGTCCATGCCCTCCTCGACCATGTTCACCACGCGGTCGAGAAAGAACGCGGAAACATCGACTTCCGGGTACTGCTGCAGGTAACGGACGATGCACGGCATGACGAACTTCTTGCCGAACAAAATCGGCGCGGTCACCGCCAGGTCGCCCCTGGGCGTCGCGTTGATGCCGGCAGCGGCTTCATTGGCCTCGTGGATACTGGCGAGGATGTGCCGGGTGTCTTCCAGATAGCGGCCGCCGGCCTCGGTCAGACGCACGCTGCGTGTTGTGCGAAGCAACAGTTTGACCCCGAGCTGCTCTTCCAGGGCGCTGACGGCGCGGGTGACGGCGGCCGCAGAAATGTCCAGACGACGGGCAGCCGCGGCGAAGCTTTCCAGCTCGCCGACGGCGACGAATACCTTCATCAGGTGGATCTGGTCCATGCGGGCTCCTGAGGGTAATGGGGCGTGCGGATTATCGTTCATCTGGATGCGTGGTGTTAGCTGTGCCGGCCTCTTCGCGGGCAAGCCCGTTCCTACGACTGGCTTGAATCAGACATCCAGCACCAACGCCTGCGTCCCCTCCTCCCCCTTCGCTGGCACAGCACAACAGATCAGCACCGACCCTGCTTCCGGCAACTCTGCCGGCGGATTCGGATAATGCACCTGGCCGCTCACCAGCCGGGTCTTGCAGGTACCACACGAACCACCCCGGCAACTGAACTCCGGTGCCAGCCCACGCGCCTCGGCCAGTTCCAGCAAGGTGCCGCTACCGGGCACCCAGCGAGCCTCCTTGGCCGACGCAGCAAAATACACCGGCACCGGTTCGTCGGCGGCAGGCGGCTGTTGCAAGATTGGCTGGTCTGCGTCGGTGTGCCGCCGCAGCGTCGATGGGCCAAACGCTTCCGCGTGAATCCGCGCATCCGGCACATGCACCCCACGCAGCCCTTCATAAAGCTGCTGGGTGAAGCTGCCGGGCCCACACAGGTAGAAATCGTAGTCGTCCAACGCCAGCGTTGCCTTGACCTGTTCGATACCCAACCGGCCGGCAAACTCGTAATCACGACCGACCTGCGCGTGCCCTTCAGGCTGGCTCAGGGCGCGGTGTATATGCAGTAGTTCGCCAGCCTGTTGCTGCAAGGTCGCCAGTTCCTGCTGGAACGGCAAGTCGGCCAGGCTGCGTGCGCCATGGAACAGATGAATGCGCCGGGCCTGCCCCATCCTCAACTGCTGACGCAGCATGGCCAGCAACGGCGTGATGCCCACGCCCGCGCCGATCAGCACCAACGGGCGTGTGCTTTGCTGATCAAGCGTGAAGCTGCCCATCGGCGGCCGCACATTCAACACCTCGCCGGCCACAACGTGCTCATGCAAATACCGCGAAGCCGGGCCCTGGGCTTTGACGCTGATGCGCAAGAATCCATCGTCGGGGGCACTTGAAAGGCTGTAGGTGCGGATCAGCGCCGGCTCGCCATCACGCGTCACCTGCACAGGCAGATGCTGGCCAGGGGCAAAGGCCACATGGCAGCCTGCCGGTGGTTCGAGATAGAACGAGCGGATGTCGCGGCTTTCCTGCTCCACCCGCAGCACCCGCCAGGCCAGCCATTGGCGCTGTTGTTGCCGCTGCTCCAGGCGCGCATCGGCCTCGGCCCAGGTACCGGTCATCAGACTGGTCGGCGCGTACTCCTTGAAAGCCCAGCGCAGGGCAACGGCTGCCGGACGCCACACCACCTGCTCGACCTGCAGTGTCCATAACCGCTCAGCGCCTTCAAAGGCCTGGATGGCCGGGCTGTCCAGCAGCACCTCGGCACGCCCGTACAGTTGCAACACATTGCCATTATTGAAGTCGATGAACAGCAAGCCGGCCCGCGGGTTGACCACCAGGTTGCCCAAGGTGTTGAAATGCAGATTGCCAGCATAGTCGGGAATCGTCAGCCGATTGCCTTCGACCTTGATGAACCCTGGCCGGCCACCACGGTGAGAGACATCTACCGAGCGCTGGCCGTCAGCATGCTCGACATAGCTGGCGACGAAGAAGGTATCGGCCGCCTGGATCATGCTGACGGTTGAGGTATCCAGTGTTGTCGCATCGATGCGCCCGAGGGCGGGTTCGGTGACGCGGGTGTAGTCACGCAACTGGATGTACTGCGGGCAGTTGCCAAACGCCTGCTCTACGGCCACTTGCAGTTGCCCTTGGGCAGCGTGACGGATCTGCCCGTTGATGCGATTGCGCCGACGGGTGTGCAGTTCGATCCCCAACAGGCCGACCGCCTGCCCGGCTGCCAACCCGGGGGTGGCGGGGTCCTCCGCTGGCAACGTGGTGTGGATCGTCAGCATACGAGGGTCGGGCGAGCTTACGAACCCTTCTGGCCCTTCCAGCAGCGTGGCCCAAGGCCGACCCTGGGCATCCACACTGGCGGCGACCATGAACGGTAACTGGTGATAGAACGTCCGGTGCTGGTCGGGCATGTGGTCACGAATGACCTTTTGCCCGAACGCCTCCATGCGTTCTGCTACACCGACCTTTTCCTGCAGGGTCTTTTCACCCGCATGCCAGGGCGAGGGGCGGTGATCAGGAGATTGTTGCATGGCGGCGTTCCTCGCGATGGCGGGGGTTTCAGGCGTGGGTTTGCAGCCCGATCACGGTGCGCGGCATGGGGACGAAGCGCGGCAACGCCTCGATCCGTGCCAGCCAGTTGCGCACATTGGCATAGGGCTCCAGCGACACGTTGCCTTCGGGGGCGTGAGCGATGTACGAGTAGTTGGCAATGTCCGCGATGGTGGGTGTGCTACCCGCCAGGAATGGCGTGTTGGCCAACTCGGCATCGATCACCTTGAGCAAGGTGTGGGCGCGGGAAATCACTTCGTCGGTATTGAACGAAGCCCCGAACACCGTGACCAGGCGGGCGGCTGCCGGGCCAAAGGCCAGCGGGCCGGCGGCGACCGATAGCCAGCGTTGCACCCGGGCGGCGGCGGCAGGTTCTTCGGGCAGCCAGGTACCGTTGTCATACTTTTTGGCCAGGTAGACGAGGATGGCGTTGGAGTCGGCAATCACCGTGCCGTTGTCATCGATGACTGGAACCTGGCCGAACGGGTTGAGGGCGAGGAAGTCCGGCTGCTTGTGCGCGCCTTTGGCCAGGTCGACGAACACCAGCTCGGTGGGCAGGTTCAGTAGCGACAGCATCAACTCGATGCGATGGGCATGGCCAGACTTGGGGAAGTTGTAGAGCTTGATCGGGTTCGACATGGGCTTGGCTCCTGGTCAGCACCGGGATGGGGCTGATGGAGCACATGCTGCACTGGATCGGCTGGCAGCAGAATCAGTGCGCAGGGGAAACCATAATTTCGCAGGGCGGAATAATGGTTTCCAAACACTTGCGCTGGCGCCTGCAGGTGAGCGCTAGCCTACAATCCGATCAGTGCAGTTTTTTGAAATGTCGGTACAGCCCACGCGCAGCCTCGACCACCTGCGGTACACAGGCCTGGATATCCTCTTCGCTCATCTGGTCCAGCAGCTCGAAATTATCTTCCAGCCCATGTAGCGAAATGGCCTTGAGCAGCGGGTCCTGCTCCGGTGGCAACTCGCTCCAACCGGCAATCTGGGTACCGCGCATGTAGCCGAAACACCACTCCTCCATCACGATCACAGTGCCCTGTTCGCCCTCGCTTTCCTCGAACAGCGGCTCGAACTGGTCGACACCATTGCTGAGTTCTTCTGCCACCTGGCTGGCATAACGCAGCATCAATGCCGTGTAGGCCTCCTCATGGGCGGGCTTCTTGAACTTCGGTACCTTGCCACCCGCCACCGCGGGCAGCCATTGCTCCGGGTGGACAATGATCGGCGAACTGGCCAGCGCGACGAAAAAGCCATTGAGCTCGGCCAGGTTCAGCACCGAGTAGTCATTGCCATAGGTGATCAGCAGGTCTTCGAGGCGGTCGAGTTCTTTTTTGCTGAGTACGGGGAGCATGGGTAAAAATCCTGGGGAGCAAAAGTGTGTGCACCCTAGCACAGCAACGCCGGAAGGGCTGCCCGCGCGAACGACCGCGCGGGCAGATGGTTCAGGGCTGCAACCAGGCCTGCAGGTCATGTTGCCGGTCGGTGCCTATCAGCAGCCAGAGCAAGATGCGGCATTTGCGCGGGCAGAGTTGCCCAGCCATGTAGACGCCTTTTTTCTGCAGGTCGATCTCTGCACCAGCAAACCCGTAGGTTGCCCGGGCTGTAGGCCCCCTACCTGTGCGCGTAGCAACCATGACCGGCAAGGTGGGCGCCAGGTGTTCCAGCACTTCGGACCAACTGGCGGAAACATGCCCAGCACCGAAACCGGCGATGACCACCCCCTCATAACCCAATGTGGCCACAGCCCGCAGCAGCGCCGTGTCCGCATCCAGGCAGGCTTCCAGCAGGGCAACGCGCTGGTCGGTGCGATACGGTAACGGCAACACGTTCCGTCGCCCGGGCGGATGGCGATACAACACAACACCCTCCACAACGTCGCCCAACGGGCCACATCCGGGCGACTCGAATGCCGCCATCGCCAGGCTGGCCGTCTTGCGAACCCTTGCCGCGCAGTGGACCTGATCATTCATGACCACAAGCACACCTCGCCCACGGCTGTCTTGTGCCAATGCAACCTGAGCCGCAGCCAACAAGTTGGCCGGCCCATCATTGCCCGGCTGACTCGCCGAGCGCATGGCACCGGTCATCACCAATGGCGCATCGAATGGCCAGAGCAGATCCAGGAAATAGGCCGTTTCCTCAAGGCTGTCGGTCCCTTGGCTCAATACCAAGGCCTGGGCTCCGCGCTCCACCTCGCCCCGGGCCCATGCCAGCACCTCCAGCAACGTCGCGAAGTCCAGCGATGCACTGGGGAGCAGGCACAATGAAGCAACGTTCAACTGCGCCATCTCGCGCAATTGTGGAACCTGAAGCAGTTGCCGCTCACAATCCAGGCTTGGCGTCACACCATCCCCGACAGCACCGGCTCGCATACTGACCGTGCCACCCAGAGTGGCGATCGACAGCCTGGGCAGGCTCGAATGTTCACTCATGCTTCTCCCCCCACAATCAACCCGACTACCGGCACAATGCCAAGCGTGCAGATGGCCATCGACACCACATTGCCGATGTAGCCATGCACATAGGCCGGCAACCGCTGAGTGATCGCCACTGCCACCGGCGGAGCCACCAGGGCACCCAGCACTGCACTGGCCACCACCACTTGCCAGCTGCCGCCATGTGTCAACACCGCGGCCGGGACGATCGACACAATCGGAATGTAGGTAGGGTACCACCCACGGGCTTTCCACTGTCCACGCCAGAGTACAACCCCGACCAGGGATGCCAGGGCCTGCCCGGCCACCATCTGCATCACCAGCATAGAACCGTATGACAGTGCAGCCGGGCTCAACAGGTATGCCAGCAACACACCCAGCAATAGCCCGAGGCTGGCCAGCTCATTACCAAAGAATGGGGCTTCGCTGAAGTCGGCCAGAACGCGCCGCAAAGTCCAGACCACACCGTAGTCAGGCTGATTGACAACCGGCGCCACGACGGTGGGTTCACCGCATTGGCGTACCCATGAAGGAAAGCGCTTGCACAGGATGAAGGCCACAACGCTTGCCACAGCCATGCCACTCACATTGCCCACTACCACTGGCAACTGCAGGGGATAACACAGGTAATTGACCATCAGCAGGCTGGCCGGTGTTACCAGTAGTGCCCCCAGTAGCGCCCCCGTGATCGTCACCCGCCAGCCCGCACCAAAAAGCAAGACCATGGCTGCCGGCAATGACACGAAGGCAACGAACGTTGGTTGCCAGATGCCACTGGCCAAGGTCCATCCCCACAACGCATGGCTGAGCAGCAAGCCCAAAAGCGAGCTGGTAAACACCCATGGCCATAATCCGCTGCCATAGCAAATAGCAAAGCCCTGCCAGCGGTACCCTCGCACCTGCGCCCAGTGCGCCAAGCACGCGCCCAGCAGCAAGCCCAGCGCGGGCAGTTCGTGCTTGTAGAAAGCCACTTCACTGATATCACCAACAATCCAGCGCAAGCGGCTGAGCGGCTCATCGAGCGTCGCCACCCTCTGTGCATAATCTAGCCATTGGCCATGGCCAAGGCTTGCAGCGAGAAACACCAGCAGGCAGCCGAAAATCAACGCAAGCCAATACTGCTGTCGTGAGAAGAAGCGCGTGTTCATTCGCAACTCCTCAACGTGGCATAGGTGCATGCAAGCGATAGCCAAGGGTGGCATCGTAGAGGTCGGTGCGCCGGTCTCTTGGCAGGTCGTTGAGGCTGTTCCAGATCGGTGCCGAGCGTGCACTGCTCAAATCGACATCGGCATAGATGATCTCCTCGGCTTCTGCACTGCCCACCTCGCCGATCGGCCAGCCATGGGTACCGGCGATCAGCGAGCAGCCCAGGAAGCGCCCGCCCCGCTCGCTGCCGACACGGTTCGCGGCGGCGATATAAACGTTGTTGACATGCGCTGCCGTCATGGTCAGGTACGAGGCCATACAGCGCCCTGCATCATCGAACAACGGCGGCGGGGTCCATACCCAGTTGTTGAGGCTGCAGATGATGTCGGCACCTTGCGCGGCCATCACCCGTGGTACTTCCGGGAACCAGATGTCCCAGCAGATCAGCAGGCCGATACGGCCGATAGGCGTCTCGAACACCGGGAACCCCAGATCACCAGGGGTGAACCAAAGCTTTTCCTGGTTCCACAGATGCGCTTTGCGGTAGTGCCCGAGCAGGCCTTCGGGGCCAAACAGTACAGCACTGTCGTATAGCTTCAGCCCGTCACGTTCGGCAAACCCCGCAGCCAGGTATACCTGGTACTGCCTGGCGAAGTCGGCCCAGGTTTTCAGGCAAGGGCCGTCCTGCAGCACCTGCGCATGGGAATAGGCTTCGGCACGGGAGTTGAAGGTGTAGCCCGTGTTGGCCAGTTCAGGCAGTACGATCAGGTTGGCACCTTCGCGTGCTGCGCGCCGGGCCAATGCCAGGCCTCTGCTCACGTTGCTCTCACAGTGCTCAAGACCGACCTGAGGGTCGTACTGGATGACAGCGATACGTACGGGGCTGACGGGGGAACAGGATTCAGACATGGCGGCTTCCTTTTTGTGGTTGTTTTGGAAGGACGCCAGTAAAGCGATGTTGGGCCAGGGAGCGACAGTCAGGAGAGTCCTATGGGACCAAAGGAAAGTCACATAATGGCAGTAGGACTCCCCCTACAAAATGGCCCGTACGCCGTTATTTCCCAACCTGATCTTGTTCGAGAAGCCGGCGGTAGTCGAAGCAGAGATCCGGGGGATTAGGGAGACGTGCGGCCCATGGCTGCATAGGCAGTGATGGGTCGATGGCCAGATCGGCAGGAGGGTTGTGTGTCGAACCAATAGTCATGTTCTCGGGTTCTCCATGAGTAGAGAACCTGAGAATGATCAATTGCAACAGGCGTGAAGTGGTTGCCATCTACCACCCGCCGGCACCTACAGGATCTGAGATACCTGTGGGTGCCGGCTTACAGCGATAAGGTCGTCAGGGCTTACACCGCCAGCGCGCGCTCACGCAGCTCGCTGTTGAGAATGCGGTCGTTCTCGCTGTAATCGACCGGGCAGTCGATCACGTGCACACC
>NZ_JBICMC010000032.1:0-345 GCF_043106005.1 Pseudomonas sp. GLN_2
CATCACCTACAACCAGGAGGATCTGCGGGAAGCACTGGCGGCGCTGCTGGAAGCGGCCAAAAGCGAACCACAGTCAGCGTCATCCTTCGCCCTGCCGGAAGCGCTTGCCAGGCAAGCCCATGCCGCTGCCAATGCCTTTGGGCGCATCAACACCCTGTACGAACAGATGCAGGCACAGAGCAGCACGGCCAGCATCGGCCTGTATGCCTGGTACGTCGCGCTGGGGCGGCAAGTGCTGCGCACCGCGACCCCCAACAGCATGGACCGCGCGCTGCACCAGGGTTTGCGGCTGACCTTGTTCGCTTCGGTGCATGAAACGGCTGTCGATATTCGCCTGAGTGAAGC